>NZ_JBWPJP010000022.1:0-40656 GCF_056583855.1 Prevotella sp. C0209C1
GGCTATGTAATTCCCGCTATTAGGGCTTACTCGGGACTTCCACCCGTTAGAAAATGCTCATGCCGAGCGTACAATAATAAATGAGGCACATTAGTATAAAAAATAATGTGCCTCATTTTTTTTATGTGAACTTGTTTATAGATAGAATTTCATAGCAGTACATATAAAAAACATATATACAGGAAAGTATTAGTTTATAGTATAACGGTAAACAAAGGCTTTTTTGATAAATAAAAATAGTCGTTGATAGAAGGATAAAGAATGTATAAGGACTAAAAATAAATTATTTTTAGTCCGTTTTTAATTTATTTTTGTATTAAAAATAAATTATTTTTATTTTAAGTAGGTGTTATTTTCCCTTTTTATATATGATGTATCTTAACCCTAAAACTTATTGTTTCTTTTTAATAGTGTATATATCTTTCATATTACTCAAGAGATTTCCTAAGAGTAACAATTCTATATGTGTTAATTTAATAGATGTGTTATTAAAATCTTAAATGCCTTTTGCACAGGATTAAGCAAGATAAATATATTTAAAATTAAAACTCACTGGTAAAATGGAACTTGATATGTTCAAAGTCTTGCTGTGCCATGCTAAGAACATAGCCGGAGTCTGCTAAGAAGACATCTCGTCCCTCTGTATCTTTTGCCATGTATTGATATTTGCGCTTTTTGAAGTTTTCAAGTTCTTTTTCATCGTCAGCTTCTACCCAACATGCTTTATATAGGTGGACAGGTTCCCAACGACATTTTGCGTTATATTCGTGTTCTAAGCGGTATTGTATAACTTCAAACTGTAGCTGACCCACTGTGCCTATGATGCGACGGTTGTTAAACTGGTTAACAAACAGCTGTGCCACACCCTCATTCATAAGCTGCTCAATGCCTTTTAAGAACTGTTTAGACTTCATAGGGTCGTCGTTTTCTATGTATTTGAAAAGCTCAGGAGAAAAACTTGGTAAGCCTTTAAAATGTATGCGTTCGCCCTCTGTGAGCGTATCGCCAATTTTAAACACTCCACCATTATCGGGCAAGCCTACAATATCTCCGGGATAAGCCTCTTCTACTGTGTTTTTACGTTGTGCCATAAACTGTGTTGGCGAAGAGAAGCGCATAGTCTTATTATTGCGGACATGTAGGTAAGGCTGATTTCGTTGAAACTTACCAGAGCATACTTTGCAAAAAGCTATGCAAGAACGGTGGTTAGGATCGATATTGGCAGTTATCTTAAATATGAAACCAGTAAACCGCTCTTCTTTAGGGTCTACTATTCTTTCTTCGGCTTTAACAGGTCGTGGGCTTGGAGCTATCTCTACAAAGCAGTTAAGCAACTCTTGTACACCAAAATTGTTTAGTGCAGAGCCAAAAAACACAGGTGCTACTTCTGCTTTACGATAGCTTTCTTTTTCAAACAGAGGGTATACTCCTTCTACAAGTACTAATTCTTCACGTAGCTTTTCTGCAAAATCGGTTCCCACCTGCAAGTCGAGCTCTTCAGAATTGATGTCCACTTCCACTTTTTGTGTAACACGTTGTTTGTTAGGTGTGAAGAGATTAAGCTGCTTTTCGTAAATGTTATATACTCCTTGAAATCGTTGTCCTTGTCCAATGGGCCATGACAGCGGGCGCACTTTAATGTGTAGTTCTTGTTCTAACTCGTCAAGGATATCGAAAGGATCGCGCCCTTCACGATCCATTTTGTTAATGAATATTATAACGGGAGTGTTGCGCATACGGCATACTTCCATGAGCTTTCGTGTTTGTGTTTCTACACCTTTTGCAGCATCGACAACGATAATGGCAGAGTCGACAGCGGTGAGAGTACGATAAGTGTCTTCAGCAAAATCTTGGTGACCGGGGGTATCAAGTATGTTTACTTTATAGTTGTTATAATCGAACTCCATTACAGATGTCGACACAGAGATGCCACGTTGTTTTTCTATATCCATCCAGTCCGATGTAGCACTCTTCCTTATTTTATTACTTTTAACAGCTCCTGCTACTTGTATTTGTCCTCCAAAGAGTAAAAACTTTTCAGTAAGTGTGGTCTTTCCAGCATCAGGGTGAGAAATAATAGCAAAAGTGCGCCTACGTTGTATTTCGTTCATATTGTTATCTAATATGTTCTTATAGTTTTTATATATATGTTTTATATTATATATCTTGTATTCTTTGTGGCAAGTTTATATGCCTTATAGCAAGAATAAATGTTATAATTCTGAGATACATTTTTTAAGTGAGCTAACCCAGTATGGTATCTTTAAGCCAAATGTATCTTTTATTTTTGTTTTATCCAGTACAGAATATGCAGGACGTTTTACATTAGAGGGAAACTCATTGCTATGGCATGGAAGTATTTCACAAGCAGTATTACCCGAGAGCTCGGCTATTTTTATGGCAAAGTCGTACCAGCTGCAAACACCTTCATTAGAATAGTTGTATATTCCTGTATGGTTTTCATAGAGTCTATGTTCTATGATATTAAAAATAGCTTCAGCCAAATCGCCTGCATAGGTAGGTGTGCCACATTGGTCGAACACTACTTTTATTTGTGGTTTATTAGCTGTAAGATTAATCATAGTCTTTACAAAGTTATGTCCAAACTTGCTGTAAAGCCATGCTGTACGTATGATGATATGTTTTACCTTAGTGAGTTTTATTTTTTCTTCCCCATGCAGCTTAGTGAGCCCATATACTCCTGTTGGCGTACCTTCTTGGTTCTCGAGGCATGGAGTGTTGTAAGGGTCGGCACCAAAAACATAGTCGGTACTTATATGTATGAGTAGCCCCTCTACCTCTTTCATAGCTTTAGCAAGGTTTTCAGGGGCAGTGGCGTTGAGTGCTTCTACTATGGGTCCTGCAGTTTCGGCAGAATCTACATTAGTCCATGCAGCACAATTTATTATGCACCTTATGTCTTTTTCTTTTACTATTTTACGGATAGCATCAATATTTGTAATATCCAGATGGATGTAACCTTCACATATATCAGTAAAGATATAGTTGTCTTTACTTTTTTTAGATATTAATTGTATTTCGTTACCAAGCTGTCCATTAGCTCCTGTTACAAGAATATTCATGTTGTGTGTGTTTTTAGTTTTGCTGACCAAAGTCTATTCCTTCTGTTTTGTCTTTTATATAATAGTCGGATAACATTCCTATGAAAGTAGTTATCTCTTTAAGTGCAATATTAGTTTCTGAGGTAATTTCCTTTTTTTGCAAACGAAGCATCATCACGCCATATAATAGGTCAAAGCATGTTTCTATTTCGCTATGAGATAAAGTAGCAGCAATTGGTTTTAGGTTTTCATCACCTTTGCGTGCCATAGTGTCGGCTACTCTCTTTGTTTTTCCTCTGAGCTCTACAATAAAGGGCAATACGCGATAATATTCTGCTGAATAGAAAGGAAATTTAGAAGAGTGTAATAGCTCAAAGTGAAGCTCTGTGAGTGCTTGCATAACAACTTTGTTTATTTGTAAGTGTCCAGATTTTGTGCAGCCTTCTTGCTTCATCATGCGCACTAAATTGCCAAACCAGTCTTCCTCATCTTCTTTTTGCTCTTCTGTATAGTTAAAGCTTTCTATATATTCTTTACGGATGCGTGTGAGAGAGCAGTCGTATGCTCGTATAACATCTTCTATTTGCCACATATATAGCAAATACTCTGCAATGCTTTTTTTACGTAATTGTTTAGCAACAAACATAATTTATTTTGCTTTGAAAGTGTAGTTTTTAATAAAAGGAAGGAAGATGATATAGATTGAATATTATTCCAAACAATATAATTAAAGAGAATAATATAACTATAGCTCCAATAATCTTGTTTATTATGATAATTCCTTTTTTGTTAAACTTTCCTTTAATTTTACTAATAATCCATGTAAGACCATACCACCACATCATAGCCCCTATGGGTATGGCTATAAAACCTGCTATCATCTCAAAAGTGTGTGCAGGCTGTATAAAGGCAAATTGTGCAAAGGTGGCCATGAAAAGAAATATAATAAGTGGATTAGAAAAGGTTACAGCAAAGGCTGTTAAGCCGTTATGAATAATACTTCCTTTACTTTTGCCAGACTTGTGCATGTTCTTAGTAGGGTCTGAAATGAAGCAATAAATGCCAAATAAGAGCAGCAGTATGCTGCCTACCATCTGTAATATGAATTGGTACGAGGGATTAGATAAAGGTTTCATTATAAAGCTCATGCCAAAACCTACTATGAGCGCGTATATAACATCGCTTAGGGTAGCTCCTAAGCCTGTAATAAAACCATACCAACGCCCTTTGTTAAGTGTACGCTGTATACAAAGTATACCAACTGGCCCCATAGGAGCTGAGGCTATAATACCTATAAGAAGACCTTTAAAAATAAAATCTAATATATCTAACTGAACAGGAAAATCCATTATTGTTATTATAATTGAACTGCAAAATTGCGAAAAATATGTGAGATAGGCAAAAATAAGCATTAAAAGTTTGTAGACTTAGGCTTTTTTTCTACCTTTGCGAAAAGATTTTTTTGAACTAAAAACTACAGCAATATGGAAATGCAAGAACAAAAACCTTTTGTAATAGGGTTAGATTTAGGCGGTACTAATGCCGTTTTTGGTATTGTTGATCAGCGTGGTCATGTGTTAGCTACCAATTCTATCAAGACTCAGGCATATAAGACAGTAAACGATTTTGTTGACGCTGGTATAGAAGCTCTAAAGCCTATTATAGCTAAGGTGGGAGGTATAGACAGCATCAAAGCTATGGGAATAGGTGCTCCTAATGGTAATTTTTATCGTGGTACAATAGAGTTTGCACCTAATTTGTCATGGGGTCATACAGGAATAGTTCCTTTAGCAGATATGTTTGCTAAACGGCTGAATATTAAGGTAGGCTTAACTAACGATGCTAACGCTGCGGCTATTGGTGAGATGCAGTACGGAGTGGCTCGTGGTATGAAGAATTTTATTATGATTACTCTTGGAACAGGGGTAGGCTCTGGTATTGTTGTTGATGGTAAGATAGTATATGGTTCTGATGGTTTTGCAGGCGAATTAGGTCATGTTATCATGGTGCGCGGGAAGGAAGGCCGTAGCTGTGGTTGTGGTCGTTTGGGCTGTTTAGAGGCTTATTGTTCGGCTACAGGTGTGGCACGTACAGCTCGTGAGTTTTTAAAGAAGTCGGAAGAATATTCTCTCTTACGTGAGATGAATCCTGAAGACATTACTTCTCTTGATGTTTCTATTGCAGCAGGTAAGGGCGATAAGATAGCTCTTGAGGTATATTCTTTTACGGGTAAGATGCTTGGTGAGGCTTGTGCTGACTTTGCTAACTTCTCTTCTCCAGAAGCATTCATCTTCTTTGGTGGGTTAACAAAAGCTGGCGATCTTATTATGAAGCCTATAGTAGATACTTATAGAAAGAGTGCTTTGCTTATCTTTAGAGATAAGCCAAAGTTTTTAGTAAGCTCACTTGATGACGCTGCAGCAGCTGTATTAGGTGCTTCTGCTATAGGTTGGGAGCTTTAAGAAATTTGTTTATTTTCATTCATAGTAAGCCTCTTTGATGAGAGGTATATTTTTAAAAGCGAAAAGTATATACTTATAAAAGTATTTTCTTTTCGCTTTTTTTATTTTGCTCTTTCGTTTTGCTCTTTCGCTTTTTTATTTTATCTTTGCGTGTATTTATATTTTTAAGAGTATGAAAAGAGAAGATGATATAAAGAAAGCAATAGAAGTAATGCGAAAAGGTGGCATAATCCTTTATCCTACTGACACTGTTTGGGGTATCGGTTGTGATGCTACTAATGCTGATGCAGTGGCAAAGGTTTATAAATTAAAACGTAGAGACGATTCGAAAGCTCTGATTTGTCTTGTCGATTCGGAAGATCGTTTGCAAAGATATGTAAGAAATGTTCCTCAGGTGGCATGGCAACTTTTAGAAGCTGTTACAAAGCCTACAACACTTATACTTGATAATGCAGTCAATTTAGCATCTAACCTTATAGCTGAAGATGGATCTATAGGTATGCGTATTACTAACGAGCCTTTCTCAAAAGAGCTTTGTTACCGTTTTCAGAAAGCCATAGTAAGTACTTCTGCAAATATTAGTGGTGAGCCAGCAGCGCAAAATTATCGTGATATTTCACAAGAGGTATTAAATGGAGTAGATTACGTTTGTTTTGCACATCGTCAGGAACATGAGCCCCACACACCTTCAAGTATTATAAAATTGAGTAAAGATGGTACTGTAAATATCATTCGTAAGTAAAACATAAACTTCCACATCCAAATGGATATTTTGGAAAATAGTAGTACTTCAAAGCATTTAGGCATAATAGAACGTTTTGATAAATGGCGGTCAGACTTTATCTCTGATAAGCAGTTTGTATATATTCTTGCGTTTTGTGTAGGCTTTTTAGCTTCTGTGGCAGCATACGTTCTGCACACGATGATACGTGAAATAGAAGCTCTTCTTACTTCAGGCTTTAAGATTACCAATGTTAACTGGCTTTATTTACTTTATCCGGTTATAGGTATATGGCTTACTTCTTTGTTTATAAAATATGTGGTTAGAGATAGCATTTCTCATGGTATTACGAGAGTGCTTTATGCTTTAGCTACTAATAAATCGAAGATAAAAGGTCATAATACATGGTCTTCTATAGTAGCATCTGCAATAACAATAGGGTTTGGAGGGTCTGTAGGAACAGAAGCTCCTATTGTTCTTACAGGTTCAGCTATAGGTAGTAACTTGGGAAAGTTATTTAAGTTAGAAGATAGAACCTTAATGCTGCTTGTTGGCTGTGGTGGTGCAGCTGCCGTTTCAGGCATATTTAAAGCTCCTATAGCAGGTCTTGTTTTTACGCTTGAAATACTTATGGTAGATCTTACAATGGCTTCGCTATTACCAATATTGATAGCTACTGTAACGGCTACATGCTTTTCTTATCTTTTTACAGGAACTTCTCCTATGTATGCCTTTCATGTAGATTATGAATGGCAGCTTAACCGCATTCCTGCAACAATACTATTTGGTGTTTTTTGTGGCTTTTTATCGCTTTATTTTATACGCGTGATGACATGGTGTGAAAACTGTTTTGGCAAGCTTTCTAAATATCCTTACACCAAGCTCCTTGTTGGTGCTTTGATATTGTCGTCTTTAATATTCTTATTTCCATCTCTTTATGGTGAGGGATATAACTGTTTGCGTGTGTTTATAGAAGGTAAGACTATAGAAGAGTGGCAAACTGTTATGCGAGGGTCTTTGTTTTCAGGCCATTCGCAGCTATTAGTATTGTATGTAGGGTTAGTTATGATGACAAAAGTGTTTGCCACAAGTGCTACTAATGGTTCGGGAGGCTGTGGAGGAACGTTTGCTCCTACACTTTTCATAGGTGGTTTTGCAGGATTTTTCTTTTCTCGTATATGGAATATGCAATTGATAGGTTTGTATGTTCCTGAAAAGAATTTTGCTCTTTATGGCATGGCAGCCTTAATGTCGGGGGTGATGCATGCTCCGCTAACTGGTATTTTTTTGATAGCTGAGCTAACTGGTGGCTACCAGCTTTTTATACCATTACTAATAGTAAGCATTAGTTCTTACCTAACTATAAACCTATTTGAGCATCATAGTATTTATGCTATGCGTTTAGCAAGGCAAGGTAAGCTGCTTACCCATCATACCGATCGTTCAGTGCTGACACTTATGACAATGGATAAGATGTTAGACCGTAGCTATACCCCTGTTCACCCAGACATGGATATGGGTAAGCTAATACAAGTTATAAGTGGTAGCTATACAGATTATGTCCCAGTATTAAATGATAGTGGGGTGCTAGTGGGGGAAATAGATATAGTAAAGATACGTCATGTATTGTTTCGTACAGAGCTATACCATCGTTTTATAGTAAGCCAACTGATGACACCGCCTTTAGCTACGCTTGGCGTAAACGATCCTATGAAAGATGTAATGAAAGTGTTTGAAAAAACAGGTGCCATCGCCCTGCCGGTGGTAGATGTAAATAATTGCTTGGTAGGCTATATATCGCGAGTAAAACTCTTTGATAATTATCGTAAGCTTGTGGCTGATTATAGTACAGAATAGTAAGAAAGAAACTGTTATTTAACAATTTTATTAATATAGACATTGATGAGAAAAGAAGATCTTCGTATTGTTTTTATGGGTACTCCAGAGTTTGCTGTAGAGTCGTTGAAATCATTGGTAGAAAACAATTTTAATGTTGTAGCAGTGGTAACACAGCCAGACAAACCTGTAGGTAGGCATCAGGACCATTTACAGTCTTCACCTGTAAAACAATATGCCTTAGCTCATAATTTGCCAGTATTGCAGGCAGAAAAGCTAAAAGAAGAGCAGTTCCTTTCTACGTTAAGAGCTTATAAAGCCGATATACAAATAGTAGTAGCATTCAGAATGTTACCAGAGGTAGTATGGGCTATGCCTCGTTTGGGTACGTTTAATGTTCATGCTGCTCTTTTACCACAATATCGTGGAGCAGCACCGATAAATTGGGCAATTATAAATGGAGAGAAAAAGACAGGTGTTACTACGTTTTTTTTAGATAAGAATATAGATACAGGTAGAATGATACTTCAGCGTGAGTTTCCTATACCTGATGAGGCTGATGTAGAATATGTTTATAATGGATTAATGCGCTTGGGGGCAGAAATAGCAATAGACACGGTTAGTTATATTTTAAAACAACTTCCAGATAACTGTTTGGAAGGTATAAACTTTTCTAAAGTACTTGATAAGATAAGTACTCCTCAGGTTAATGAAGAATCTCTTCATAAAGCTCCAAAAATATTTAAGGAAACATGTCGTATTTGTTGGAATGCAGAAGCAAAGAAGATTTATGATTTTGTGCGTGGTTTAAGTCCATATCCGGGTACTTGGACTACGATGCTATTACTTGATGATGATCTTAAAACATCTAAGAATAATATTGTTTTAAAGGTGTTTAAAACGTCAAAGACAATGCGTATAGCAGAGTCCGAGCCAGGTACCTTGTTAGTAGAGAAGGGCCATTTGTATGTAAATACTACCGATTATCTTTTAGAACTGCTTGATATGCAGCTACCAGGCAAAAAGCGCATGGATGTAAAATCGTTTTTAAATGGTTTTAAGATGATAGATCACTACAAGTTAGAGTAATGGCTTAAGTTATCTTTTTATTATATATTAACTGCGCTAAAAGATAGTTGTCCTTGTAATTTACAATGTGATCTGGAATAAAATTTAAATAGCAAGTTTAAGAATATTGTCCTCCAAAAAACAGCAAGTTTACTATTTTTATTTTACTTAGTATTAATACAAAGCTATAGCTTATTAACAAACCTACAATACCTATAAGTGGGCTTACTATATAATCATATAAAGGGAAATCGGCTCTTGAGATAGGTGTTATTTTAAAAAACATTCTTCCTATTTGTTCTATTAAGAAAAATTGCATTACAAATATTCCTAAAGTATATTTTCCTATATCACCAAGTTTTGTTAAAATATAATTATTTCCATATTTTTTTGAAAAGAACATAACTATTCCTATGATGGTAAAAGAACCTGTTAAACCTATTAAATATTCATATGCTATAAGTAAAGGATAATTTATTAAAAGTTTATATGTAAAAGGCATATATAGAGTAGGATTTTTAAAATAGAACAAAGTGCAAAAGCCAAAAATAACGCTACTCAGCGGTGTTATCCACCACTTAAAGCTCCCCCCCTCTATAATGTATTTTCTACAGAAATATCCTGTCCAAAACATCGGTAGAAGGCTGTTTATGCTCATGATGTAGCCTTTAGGAATTATTATAAAAAGTAAGGAGGTTGTTATGGCAAGATATATATCTGGAATATTCTTTAGTCGTTTAAATAAATATACAATAAGATAGCATATAAATAAAGTTTTTAAAAACCATAGTAAAGCAATAGCTATCTCTATAAGCATATTTATATCAATAACAAAATGGCATATTATTATATGATATAATGATAGTATAACATAAAATGTTATAAATGGTAAAAGTAGTTGTTTTGCTTTTGCTTTTATAAAAGGTATAAAAGGCAATTTAAAGGAATTTATAGAAAAGAAGCCACTTATAATCATAAAAAGAGGCATATGGAACAAGTATATTATGCTGCGCACATTGCTTTCTGTTCCAATAGTAAGGTAATAAGCGTGTCCTATACATACTAAGCATATAGCAACAAATTTAGTAATATCTAAGTATAATATACGTTCTTGTTTCATTATTTGACAAAAAAAATTATATAGTACTAACTTTCATTAGCATTTTTGTAGCTGTAATAGAAAAAGTTATTTACTATTTTATAAGATACATAATTGTATAGAGTGCTATTTTAAGAGTTGTAGATATTATTACTCTTATTGCAAAGGTACAAATAATATAAGTAATAATAGGCTTTACCCTAAAAGAAAGTTTGTTTTTATTTCTCTTTCTTTTTTTATTTATATAAGCAATAACAATAGTTAGTATAAATAGAGTTAGATATTTTTCTTTGTGTAATGATACCATTATACATTAGTGTAAAAGTTGTTTTTAAAGAGGGATTTACTTATTTTTAGGTATTTCCTAAAGGTTTTTGTATGCTTACCTTTACACCTTTAAAAAGGATTGGTAAATGAAACGAACAAGAATATTATTTTTTATATGTTGTATTTTTAACATACTAACTATTTATGCGCAGAATAGAATAAAAAGTCTTGTTCTTGAGGAGTCAACTAATCAGCCTGTTATAGGAGCTACGGTAATGTTAGAAGATAGCAAACGTGTACTGGCAGTAACCGATGAAAATGGGCAGTTTTATGCTGAAAATATTCAGGGTAAAACTATTCGTATAAGTTATATAGGCTATAAGCCTTTGATAGTAAAAGCAAAAAGGAATGCTACCTATTATTTAGTAGGCGATACAAGTGCATTAGCAGAGGTAGTAGTAACAGCACAAGAATCTCAAGGATTAGTAACGGCTTCTACAATAGGCAAACAAGCTATGGAGCATTTGCAGCCATCAAGTTTTACAGACTTGTTAGAATTGTTGCCGGGTGGTCGTTCTTTAGATCCTAATTTGAGTGTTCCTAATTGCATTCGTTTACGCGAAGCAATGCCTTATGGAAGTGTAAATTACAGTACATCTTCGTTAGGGACAAGTTTTGTGTTAGATGGTGCTCCTATATCAAATAATGCTGATAAGCAATATATATCAGGAGCATGGGAGCCACAAGTAACTAATAGGACATTTATAAATAAAGGAGTTGATATGCGAGCTATATCAACAGATGATATAGAAAAGGTGGAAGTGGTACGTGGAATACCTTCTGTAGAATATGGAGATCTTACATCAGGCTTGATAAAAATAGAACGTAGGCATGGGGGACATGATACTAATGCTCGCCTGAAATCAGATATGAGTAGTAAATTGTTTTATTTAGCCAAAGGTTTTGAGTTAGGAAAGCTATGGACACTTAATCTTAGTGCAGACTATTTAAAAGCTAATAACGATCCTCGTAACACCCTTGAGGGCTACTCTCGTGTAACTTTTTCTCTTAGGAGTGATGTAAAGTGGAGAAAAGAAAGCTATAATATAAGGTGGGCAAATAATTTAGATTATAGCGGTTCGTTTGATGGAGAGAAGTTAGATCCTGATCTTAACAAAGGTAAACGTGATATATATAAGTCAAGTTATAATCGTTTTGCTTTTAATACTTCATTGAACTTTATTTTACAAAAGAAGTTCTGGCTAAAAAGTGTGAACGCTGTTGTTTCAACAAGTTATCAACACAATTTTACTTCACGTTTGCGCTTAGTGCAACTATCACGTATGATGCCTGCTCTTTCTACTACAACAGAAGGAGATCATACTGTTTCTATTTTACCTTATACCTATTATGGGCAACATGACGTAGACGGGAAACCGCTTAATGTGTTTGGTAAAGTGAATGTTCATTTACAAATTCCACTTTATAGAATAAGCAATAATCTTTTATTAGGTTCTGATTTTTCCTTAGATAAAAATTATGGTAGAGGACAAGAGTTTAATCCTTTAGCTCCACTTTATACTGGTACATCTGTAAGACCACATAAGCTATCGTTAATACCTGCAATGAGCATGATAGCTTTTTATGGTGAAGAAAAATTACAGCTTCCAATTGCTCGTAATATATTCTTTTTAGAAGGAGGTGTTAGGATTAGTCAGATGCTTAATTTGTCAAGGGTATATGCTATGCATGGGCAATGGTATGCCGACCCTCGTATAAATATAGGGTGGTTATTCCCACAAATAAACATAGGAAAACGTACTATTAATATACGCTTACATGGAGGGATAGGGCAGCACACAAAGTTTCCTACTATGGATTACATATATCCAGATAAAAACTATTTAGATATTATTCAGTTAAGCTATTATCACCCTAAGGAATATTTAAGGACAATTAATGTGCGTACATTTGTACTTGATGTGACGAATAAAAATATACATCCTGCTTGTAATCTTAAATGGGAAATGGGTACAGATATAAGTTTTGCAGGTAATAAGCTGTCTGTGATATTTTTTCATGAAGACATGAAAGATGGTTTTCGTCCTAATATTATATATAGACCTTATAGGTTTAAGCAGTTTAACACATCTATAATAGATGGTAAAAATATAACAGCACCTCCAGATGTAAATAATCTTCCTTACACAATGGAACAAGAACTGTTAGGATCGACAGAATATTCAAATGGTAGCAGAACGTTAAAGAAGGGTTTGGAATATACTTTTTCTACTCGGCGCATTCCTTCTCTATATACTCGATTAACTATAAATGGAGCGTGGTTTAAAACTATTTATACCAATTCGCAATTAGTAGCTTATCGTCCATCTGAAGTTATAAATGGAAAACAAATACAGTATGTGGGCTTATATAGAGATAATGATGGTTTGAAAACAGAAATGGCAAATACTAATTTTACGTTCGATACCAATATTCCTAAGCTTAGATTGGGGTTTTCGTTGTCTGCTCAATGTCTTTGGTTTACATCTTCACAGCGTTTACCTTTAAGTAATGAGCCAGAACGATATATGGACTCTGATGGAACCTTACACGAATGGAAAACAGAAGATAAAGATAATGTTTTCTTATATTATCTTATTCGTAATCATAATGAAAAAGAATATATTAAATATACAGTGCCTTTTTCTATGAATTTAAATTTGAAGGTAACAAAGAAGTTATTGAATGATCGTTTAAACATAGCTATGTTCTGTAATAGAATGTTAGATTATACACCAGACTATAAGCAGGATAAAATAACTATTCGACGTAGTGTGCGACCTTATTTTGGATTAGAAGTGAACTTAAAGTTATGAAAAGATATTTTTTTATTATATGTTTTGCTTTTATTGCTTGCATATTAATATCGTGTGATAACAGAACAGAAGAATATATGGCTAACGTTACAATTATTGTAAATTGTGATGACGCTAAAGATATAGATAGAATTCAGGCTACAGCTACAATTACTAACTTGAATAGTAAGCAGGTATTTAGGTCAGTAAAGTTTATAAAAAATACTCTTACAGAAGTGGTTTTACGTGGTGCATATAAGATAACACTTGATGGAGTAATACGTTATATTGATAAAAATAATAAAGTTAGAGTACGAACGTTTCGTAGTACAACCAATTTTGTTAGTATAACAGGGAGTAATGATACTCATCTATTAATGCAAACTATATTTACCGACTAAATGAGACATCTTCGTTTTTTACATATTATCTTTTATATAATGTATGCAACAAGCTATAGTGTTGCACAAGATTCTGCACGTATAGAGCGGGCTACTTTAAAAGAAACAAGTTGGCAAAAGGATTGGGAAAATCCTGCAAGTTATGGAGATACATATAAATATAATCTTTCCGAACTTACACTTACAGGCAATTTTAAAAGTAGCACATCTCCTTTTATTCTTGAAAATGGAAAAGGAAATAAAGATATTGAGGCAAAAGTAATATCATATCTTCATCTTAATAAGCATATAACCGTATGGGGTAATGCTTCGTATGTTGCTGGGCATAGGTTAAATGTAAGCTGGAATTCTACTGCCGACTATAATTTGCTTGCACCATATATACTTGCCGATTCTGTAGGAGGGGATACAGAACGTGAAAGATACAATTTCTTAGGAGGGTATGCCAGAAGATCAGGGAACTGGAGAATTGGAACAGAATTACAATTTCGTGCAGAACAAGAATGGAGAAGGCAAGATCCACGTATGAGGGGGATTGTTTCAGATTTAAGTATTAAGCTGGGAGCTTCTTATTTATTAAATAATTATAGTATAGGAGTAGTAACTTTAGTAAATATCTACAAACAATCTACAGGTGTAGACTTTTATAATGAATTGGGAGGGGTGCCAGAATATATCATGACAGGATTAGGAACATATTATAAACGCTTTTCAGGTACTAATACAAATATTAGTTACAAGGGGAAAGGTGTTGCTTTCTTATTTTCAGTAACACCAGTTTTAGAAAAAGGATTTTTTAGTAAAATAAGCTATTCTAAACAAAGTTACAATGAAATATCTGATGAGTATAACTCATTACCATTGACAACATTTAACAATAACAAAGCAGTAATAATAATAGGATATAATTTTAAAAAAGCAAGAAATATGTTTTCTATATATGGATATTATAAAGATTTACAAAAGCATGGTATAGAGCATATAGCTGGCGATGCAAAATTGGGAGACTATCCCATAATAGCTAATCTTACAATGTATAAGCATTATATACGAACAGCTTATCTTGGGGCTAAATATATTGTGAGAACGCAAAGTGAGTGGACTTTTGGAGGTAAAGTGGGTTTTGTTGATAATAACTCCAAATATATATATCCGTATAGGGAAATAGGTGTTTCCCATTTCTTTAGTGAGCTTTCAGTAAATTATATATATTCTTTTGCAAAGCAATGGTTGTTAGATTGTGGAGTTACAACTATTTATTTTAGAAAAAGTAATAACAAAATAGATATGCCATACGCAGATATAGAAAAGTCTTTTGTTAAGTATATAAACTATAACTATGCTCAATTGAAGAGTAACACGGCAGAGTTAAAAGCCAATATGCGTATCGATTACAAGTTAAAAAATTCTCGCTATGGTGTTTTTGCTGATATTTATGGCGGTATAATATCTAATTCTGAACATGTGAAAGGTGTAACAACAAGTCTAACATTAGGTTTGCGGTTTTAAAATAACAAATTAATAATAATTCAAAGAAAATGAAAATGACAAAGAAAGTTTTATTTAGTATTACGTTGCTGCTTAATTTATGTTTCTTTTTAGTATCTTGTTCTACCGAGAACGAGCCTGAAACGGTATCTAAAACATCTGTAAAAATTAATCTTGAAACACCTATTAATATTCAGGTGAAAGAACTAACAAACACAGTTGTTTTGCTTACAAACAAGCAGACAAAAGAAGTTTATAGTATAAAAGATTTTAGTAAGACTGAAAAAGGTTATACAGCAGAGCTTAAGGAAATACCTGTAGGTTCTTATTCTGTTAAAGCTTCAGGGAAATTAACTTATGAGGCAAATGGAAAAGAGGCGTTTATGGAGGTAAACAGTGTAAACGAAAACGTAGAAATAGCAGGAAATAGTGCTAATGAGATAAGCCTTTTATTAAATGGGTACACCGGGAAAGAAGGTTTTGTTATATCTGAAATATTTTTCCGTGGCACACAAACTAAAGCAGGTAAACCTTATTTTGCCGATCAATATATTAAAATAGCTAACAATACAGATAAAGTAATGTATGCTGATAGCTTAGTTATAATGGAATCTATTTATACAAATGGGAACAAACATGAATATATTAAAGATTATAGAAATGAAGGTTTCGCAGCTCAAGCTATATATATGATACCGGGTAATGGTAAAGATGTTCCTGTAAAACCGGGTGAAACATTATTATTGGCTTTAAATGCTAAAAATCATAAAGCTGTAAATCCAAATTCTTTCGATTTAAGTAATGCAAACTTTGAGTTTTATGATGTTTCTACCAATATTGTTAAAGATGAGCAGAATGATAATGTAAAGGATCTTGAGCGCTTGTTTACCTATTCAGCATCTATTTTAGTATTGAATATGAGCGGTGTTAAAGCGTATGCAATAGCTAAAATACAAGGCTCAAAGGACGACTTTTTAAAAAATTATAAGTATGCAGCTCAATATCATAATGAAATCAATGGTAAGCTGATGACGCAACAGGCTTATTTCGTTCCTTCTCTTTGGGTTATTGATGCTGTTAATGTAGATATGAAGGATAATCCTCATGATTGGAATATTATACCTGTTTCTATGGATAGCGGCTATACTTATTGTAATGATAATAAAAAAGATAAGAGCGGAATAGGTACTGCTGTAGTACGTAAAAAGAAGAATGGTAAGTATGTAGATACTAATAACTCAACTGAAGATTTTATTCCTAAAGCTACACCAACTGTAAAATAGAAAATGTAACTCCTTCTCTAAAAATATAATTAGAGGAGGGTAGTTTATAAATAAAACATATTATGATAAAGTTTTTTTTAGCCTTATTTTTCTCTACGTTATTGCCATTATCCGTGTCTTCGCAAAACGTAGAGGCAGATAAGTCTTATAGAATAGGGAAATTAAGCAATGGGCTTACTTATTATTTAAAATATAATGCAAAGGAAAAAGGATTAGCCGATTTTTTCATAGCACAGCGTGTAGGGTCCATTCTTGAGGAGCCTCGACAGCGAGGATTGGCACATTTTTTAGAGCATATGGCATTTAATGGCACTAAACATTTTCAAGGAAATGGAAAATCACTTGGCATTGTGCCATGGTGTGAAACCATTGGCGTAAAATTTGGTGCGAATCTTAATGCTTATACAAGCGTAGACCAAACAGTTTACAATATTTCAGCTGTACCTATTATGCGTGAAGGAATAATAGACTCTACTTTGTTAATTCTGCATGATTGGAGTCATTTTTTATTGCTTGAAGATAATGAAATAGACAAAGAGCGTGGTGTTATTCATGAAGAATGGCGTACGCGCCGAGCAGGAATGGCTATTCAACGTATGATGGAACGTGTTATGCCTACTATATATAAAGGAACAAAATATGAAGATTGCCTCCCTATAGGGTCAATGGATATTATAGATAATTTTCCTTACAAAGACTTACGAGATTATTATCTAAAATGGTATCGACCAGATTTACAGGCTATTATTATTGTAGGAGATATTGATGTGGATAAGATGGAGCAAAAGATACATAGTGTCTTTTCTGATATTCAAAAGCCAGAAAATCCTGCTAATAGGATATATTATCCAGTACCTGATAATAAAAAAATGATAGTTGCCATTGATAAAGATAGCGAACAGCCTATAATGCTTGTTACTCTTTATATGAAACAAGAAACAACTCCTGACAGTGAAAAGGATCTTATATTAACCCAACGTAAAAAATATTTAAGTTCTTTGATTATAAAAATGCTTAATAACAGATTAAGTGATATAAGAAAACAATATAAGCCACCTTTTCATAGTGCTTCTGTAAATGATGGGAGCTTTTTTATATCAAAAACAAAAGATGCGTTTTCAGTGTCTTTCGGATGTTTACAAGAAAATGTAAAAGGCTCATTCGATGCTGTTATAGGAGAAGTGGAGCGTGCACGGCAAAACGGATTTACAATGAGCGAGCTACAACGTGCAAAAATTACTTTGCTTAAATCTGTAGAGCATAGGTATGCAGAGCGGAAGGAACAGCGTAATCGTACTTTTGTAAAAAAGGCTTTGCAAAATTTTTTGGATAACGATCCTATCATGTCCATAGAGTATTATTATAAGCTTATACAAACTTTTAATGCACAGGTAACTTTATCAGAGGTTAATAAGGAAGTAGCCGAACTTATATCAAATAAAAATCAGGTACTTACTATTTATGCCCCATTAAAAAAAGATTTTCCTATTGCAGATAAAGAAACATTTGAAAAATATGTACTTGATGCTCAATCGAGGAAATATAAGCCTTATAAAGAAAAGCCATTGCATGAAAAGCTTATAAGTTTCTTACCTAAGAAAGGAAAGATAATAAAAGAAATAGATTGGGATAAATTTGGGGTAAAAAAACTTATATTAAGTAATGGGGTGGAAGTTTATATAAAGAAAACTTCTTTCGCAAATGATGACATAAGTATGCGTTTTTATGGTGAAGGTGGTACATCTTTATATCCCGACTCAGATGCTATTAATTTTCCGATGCTTTCAAGTGCTATCGTTAATGCAGGAGTAGCTAACTTTGATAAAGTAAAATTGGATAGAATACTTAATGGAAAAAATGTTAGAGTATCTCCTAATGTTGGCGTTGAGACGCAGGCTATTAATGGAAGATCGTCGGTAAACGATGTTGAAACTATGATGCAACTAACTTATCTTTATTTTACATCCCCACGTAAAGATTTAAAGCAATTTAGAAGCAGTATAGAGACTATGCGATCTTTTTTAAAGAATCGTGAGGCTAATCCACAAGTAGCTTATAATGATTCAGTTTCGGCTATTCTTTATGGAAATAATCCACGAGTACAACCTATGAAAAGGAAAGATCTTGACCGTATTTCATATAGTAGGATATGGAAAATTTACACAGAACGTTTTAGTGATGCTTCTGCTTTTAAGATGGTTTTGGTGGGAAATGTAAGTATGGAAAAGTTGCGCCCATTGCTTTGTAAATACATTGCTACGTTACCAAGCAAATGGAAACACAGTGTGGCTAAAGATAGTTATCCTCAAGTGCGCAATGTGAATGAAACGCATATCTTTATGAAGAAAATGAATACTCCTTCTGCTTTAGTAAATGTTTTTTATACTTTTAATGAGCCTTTTAATGTTAGAACAGATGTTGCTCTTGATGTGTTAAAGCGTGTCCTTACAATAGCTTATACTGATTCTGTACGTGAAGAGAAAGGTGGAACTTATGGAGTGAGAGTGCAAAGTAGATTAGATAATACTTCGAAGCCACGTGGACTTCTTAAGATAAGTTTTCGTACAGATCCTAAAAAATACGAAATGTTGATACCCATAATATATAAACAAATAGAAAATATAGCTAAAAAAGGACCTTTAAAAGAAAGTTTGTCTAAAGTAAAAGCATATTTAATTAAAGCATATAACCAATCTATACAGACCAATGATTATTGGGATTATGTCATTTATAACCGTTTGCGTCATAATATAGATTTCTTTACTGATTATAAGAAGATAGTAAATAATATTACCTTGCAGGATATACAATTAATAGCAAAAGATATATTGAAGTCTGATCGTAGAATAGAAATTACAATGATATCTGAATAGAAAAGAAATAGAAGCAAACTTTTATACATAAAGATAGGTATAAAAATTAACTCCCTATTTCCTTTATAATTAAGAGAATAGGGAGCTAAAATATAAAAGTAAATGTAATATTTATTTAATCATACTTACCGATCGTTTTATAAAGTTGTCTAGATCTTTGCCCTGAAGCATACCATTTTGTAATAGAGCAAGATCTATAAGCTGATGAATGGCAGAATTATCTTTTGCAGCATTAGCTATAATCTGTTTTTGCTTTTCGGTTAATTCTGTGATATTCTTTCTTGTATTCTGCAAATCTTCTTTTTCTTTTTCTGGAATATCTTCTGCTTTTTTATCTTTTTGAGCTTGTTGTAAAGCAGCTTCGCGAGCTTTTTGTCCCTTTATTTCACTATTGATAGGTTTTAGCTCATTATCTGTTTTAGCAGAGATATCAGATAAAATCTGTTTTATAAGAGTATGATCGATATTTAACACAATATTGTAAGAGTCTGGCATTTGTCCATAGAAAGCCATTCCTTGTTGGAATTGACTCATTTCTTTCATACGCCGCATATACTCATTTTGAGTAATTAAAATAGGCATACAGCTATTACCCATAGCTTGTACTTCTACAGAAAAACTACGTTTTTCATTTACAGGTATCTGTGAGCTAAATGCATTTGACAACTTGTTGTTATCTTCCTTTGAAAGGTTTTCTTTATTATCATCTCCTTTAGGAATAATTCTATCTATTATATCAGAGTCTACGCGTACAAAACGACTCTTCTCCATTTTTTGCTCTAACATAGATAGAGTAGGAACATCTATTTGTCCATCTGCTAAGATAACACTATATCCTTTTTGCTTTGCAGCTTCTATATAAGAAAATTGCTCTTCTTTATTATTAGTGTAAAGATATACTAATTGCCCATCTTTATCAGTTTGGTTATCTTTAATAAGAGTTTTGTATTCGTTAAGAGAAAAATACTTACCTTCTGTATCTTTTATAAGGGTAAAGTCTTTTGCACGTTCATAGAAATCTGATTGTGATAACATACCATAATTTATAAATAATTTAAGGTCGTCCCACTTTTGTTCATACTCTTTACGGTTATCCTTAAAAATACTATTTAAACGGTCGGCAACTTTTTTCGTAATATAAGTAGAAATTTTCTTTACATTAGCATCACTTTGTAGATAAGAACGGCTAACATTTAGAGGAATGTCTGGAGAATCTATTACGCCGTGTAGTAATGTGAGGAATTCTGGTACAATCCCTTCCACTTGGTCTGTAACAAATACTTGATTACAATAAAGCTGGATCTTATTACGCTGTAACTCTATATTATTCTTTATCTTAGGGAAATAAAGAATGCCTGTTAGGTTGAAAGGGTAATCTACATTTAAATGGATCCAAAACAATGGATCGTCATTCATAGGATGTAGAGTTCGATAGAACTTTTGATAATCTTCATCTTTCAAGGTAGAAGGTGCTTTTGTCCAAAGAGGTTCTACTTTGTTTATGATATTATCCTCATTAGTTTCAATTGTTTTACCATCTTTCCATTCTGTCTTTTTACCGAAAGCTATTGGTATTGCCATGAACTTGCAGTATTTATTAAGTAATTCTTCTATTTTAGCTTTTTGCAAGAATTCCTTACAATCATCATCTATATAAAGAATAACGTCACTACCGCGGTCAGTTTTTTCTATTTCTTCTATACTAAATTCAGGACTGCCATCACAACTCCATTTTACAGCTTTAGAACCTTCTTTATAGCTTTTTGTAACTATTTCAACCTTTTTAGAAACCATAAATGTAGAGTAGAAACCTAATCCAAAGTGTCCAATTATAGCTTCTGCTTTATCTTTATATTGTTCTAAGAAATCATTTACACCAGAGAAAGCTATCTGATTAATATACTTATCTATTTCTTCAGCTGTCATGCCTATACCATGGTCGCTTATAGTTAAAGTGCCTGCTGTTTCATCAAGTTTTACATGTACAGTAAGATCGCCTTGTTCTCCTTTAAAGTCGCCAGTTGCAGCTAAAGTCTTTAATTTTTGTGTAGCATCAACAGCATTTGAAACTATTTCGCGAAGAAATATTTCATGATCTGAATATAAGAACTTCTTAATAACAGGGAAAATGTTCTCTGTGGTAACTCCGATATTTCCTTTCTGCATATTTTTATGTTTTATGTTATTTTTTATATTATGTAATTCTAAATACAAATATTGTGCCAAAATATCAAAAGAAAAAGCCCATTTAGTATATAGCCTATAATAAGGTGTAATGCTAAATGAGCTTATTTAGTTAGATTTTTTATTAAATATAATTATAATGCTATGAATAACAGATAGAAAAATAATTATTTAATATTTTGTAACACAGCGAGCAAGTGATCCCAAACCATTTGAACCGTAGGAATAAGTAAACGCTCTTCTGGTGTATGAACATATCGTAATGTAGGGCCGAAACTAACCATGTCTAAATCTGGATATTTTTCAGAGAATAATCCACATTCTAAACCAGCATGGATACCCTTTACTACAGGTTTTTTCCCAAATAGCTTCTCATATTGTTCAACAGCAACCTTTGTAAGTTTAGAATTAGGATTCATTTTCCAAGCAGGGTAACCATCGTTCTGAATTATATCAGCACCTGCCAGCTCAAAACAAGCTTTTATGCTGTTAGCCATATTTGTAAGATTACTCATAACGCTAGAACGTTGTGAGGAAACAATGACAACTTGTCCTTCTTCAGATTGGATAGAAGCTATATTACTAGACGTTTCTACTAAATCTTTTAGATCTTCATCTTGGCATGTTGTTAAAGGACCATTATCAACAGCTTGCAAAGAAAGGATTATACCACGAGAGATGTCTTTTGGCATAACTTTTTGTTCAGTGGTACTTGTTAAAGTCCATTTCATGGTAGTATCTGTTACGTGAAATTCATCTTCTACAGCTGCTGTGAAAATATTCCATTCTGCTTTCACTTCATCTTTTTTATCTGCAGGAACAGCAAAAATTATCTTACCATCTCGCGGAATAGCATTATGCATCTTGCCAGAGTTCCATTGTGCTAAGCGGAGATCCATCTTCTCTTGTAAAAGATATAAGAAACGAGAGAATATTTTTATAGCATTAGCACGCTTTTTATTAATATCATCTCCAGAATGTCCACCTGTTAAACCCTTTAAAGTAGCTTCAAAAAAGAAGTATCCAGAAGGAGCTTTTTCACGAGTAAATTTAAAAATTGCTTGTGTGTTAATTCCACCAGCACAACTTACAAACATTTCCCCTTCATCTTCAGAATCAAGATTAATTAAGTAATCGCCAGACATAAAACCAGCTTGTAACCCAAAGGCACCAGTTAGTCCTGTTTCTTCATCTACGGTAAATAAACACTCTATAGGACCATGTTTAATATCGTTAGAATCGAGTAAAGCTAATTCCATGGCACAACCTATACCGTCGTCTGCCCCGAGAGTAGTGCCCTTTGCTTTTAGCCAATCTCCATCTATATAAGTTTGGATAGGATCTGTTTCAAAATTGAAATCAACATCAACAAGCTTATCACAAACCATATCCATATGGCTTTGAAGTATTACAGTAGGAGCTGTTTCCATACCAGCAGTAGCTGGCTTACATATTAGAACATTACCTGTTTCATCTTCTTTAAAAGGTAGATTATGTTCTTTCGCAAAATTCTTAAGATAAGTTCTTATTTTTTCCTCATGTTTAGATGGTCGAGGAATTTGATTGATCTTAGCAAACTGTTCGAATACGTTTGCTGGTTTTAATTCTTGATTTGTCATTTTTATTAGTCTTTATTTTGTAATGTTACTGATTTGTATTAACTTTGTCGCTAAATATATTGCAAAGATAGCCAAAATGTTAATAACATTATTATATACTCTGTTAATTATTGCTATATCAATGGTATTATTGAGTATTCGGGTGTTGATTAAAAAGATAGATTCTTTTAAATCGCAACATATTCATGACAACGAATACCTTCAAAAAAAAGGAATACATTGTGTGTTAGATCAAGATAAAGAGGCGCGTCATACTAATAGAGCATTTTAAAATTTATAGAATATTATTATTGAAAATCAAATAAGAAATAACAATGAAAAAAGGTTTTAGAAATATTGCTTTTTGCTCATTTGCAGCATTAGCATTTACAGCTTGTAATAACCAACCAAAGTTGAATGATACTGCATCTGATAATACTTCTACAAAAACAACATCAGTAACATCATCTACACAAAAATTTGCTTATGTAGAAATAGATTCTATTATGAGTCAGTATAATTATTGGAAAGATGTAAAAAAGATGATTAAGGCCAAAGAAGCTAATATACAAAGAACATTAGCTAATAAGCAAAAAGCATTGCAAGCAGCAGCTGCCAATTTCCAACAAAATCTGCAGGCTAATAAGTATACTCAAGCGCAAGCACAACAGATACAAGCTTCTATTCAGAAGCAAGCTCAAGATGCTGAAGCCTTACAGCAACGTTTGGGAGCAGAGTATCAAAGCGAAGTTGCTAAATATAATAAAGCTTTATCTGATAGTGTACATAACTATTTAAGAGTATTCAATAAAAACAGAAAATATTCTATTGTTTTTGCAAAGAGTGGAGATAATCTTCTTTATGTTGATCCTGCTTATAATATAACTAATGATATAATAAAAGGATTAAATCAAGAATATAAAGGATTGAGTAAATAAGGTGGAAATAAGGCATTATGCTTTTATCTAAAAATATTTAAAGATTAAGTTTCGAGGATATAATAATAAAAATATTTAGGTTTATTGTAAAGGCTGTCATTAAGTAGATAGAATAAATACTTTGTTAAAGTAAGCCTATAATTTTATTTTTGTTGTGGCTATAAAATCATTTAAAGGTTATTTGTGAGAGTGCTGCAATTGAATTATTCTTTCTTTTAAGATATAAGATTTAGCGTTTCTTCTTATTATATTAATAAAGAAGGGGTACTATAGCTGATGATGAAGTTTTTTTTATTATAGAAACTTATTATGCCTTTCCTATGAATATGTATTATGTTTATAATATTCTAAAGATTAAGTTTCCGATGTTATAATGTCTTTTGTGTTACTTAATAAATGTTTACTCTTATTCTTATACTTATTAAATAAATAGTATGAAGAAATCAATTTGGCGAAAATGGCATAAATGGTTAGGTCTAATATTAGGCTTTTTCCTTATTATGTTTTGTCTTTCGGGTATATTTCTTAACCATTCTTCGTTAATAAAAAATTATAGTATAAGTAGAGCATATCTTCCCATAGAATATCAATATAAAAAATGGAACAATGGACTACTACGCGGTACTAAAAAGTGGGGCAAAAATATTATAGTTTACGGATATAGTGGATTGTGGCTTACTGATAGTTATGGTAAAAAGTATTATGATTTTAATAAAGGATTACCAGTAAATACTGATTATAGGAGTATTCGTGGAATAGTAGAAACTCCTTCACGTCAGCTTTTTATGGTTAGTCAGTACGACCTTTATACGTTAACAAAAGATACAGTATGGCAAAAGATTAATCTTCCAGGAGGAGGAAAGGAGCGTCTTAGTGATATAACAGTAAAAGGTGATAGCCTTATAATTGTGGGAAGGTCATGCATTTATTTATCAATAAAGCCTTATAATATTTATAGTAAGATAATGCTTGCTAAACCTACTAATTATGATGGTAAGGCTTCATTATTTGTTACCGTTAGGCGTTTACATACGGGTGGCTTGTTTGGATTTGTAGGTAAGATTATTGTTGATTTTATAGGTATAGTCTTGATATTTTTAACTATTTCAGGAATAGTTTATTGGTTTATAATAAGGCGACATAGTCATAATAGTAGAAATTCAGGGAAAAAATGGTTGCGATGGCATAATTATATTGGACGTATATCTATAGTATTTACCCTTTTTGTAAGTATAACAGGTTGGTTTCTTCATCCGCCTGCAGTTATAGCGATAGCTTCAGGACGGGTTCCTATAATACCATATTCATCAATGGATACTAATAATCCTTGGAAAGGTAAGTTGCGTATATTGCGATATGATAGATTATCAGGTGATTGGCTTTTGCATACCACAGAAGGCTTTTATACGATGACAAGTTTTAATGTAGCTCCAAAACCTCTTTCGTTTCAGCCACCTATTAGTGTTATGGGTATTAATGTTATGGAGCAAAAAAAAGATGGTACATGGTTAATAGGTTCTTTTAGTGGTATGTATGAATGGAATCGTAAGAAGCATACTCTTATTGATTATTTTACTCATCAGCCAGCAAAACCTGTAAAAGGAAAACCTTTTGGTGCTCATGCAGTATCAGGTTATAGCAGTGATTTTGCATGTGGCGATGTAGTAGTCGATTATAAAAAAGGTTGTAACAACCTTGTGCAACCACAGTGGATGTCAGTCTTGCCAATGTCTTTGCGTAGCATTTGTTTAGAAGTGCATACTGGACGTATTTATACCTTTTTAGGTTTAGGCACTATTTTATATATATTTATTGTGGGGCTTGGTTGTATTTGGTGTCTATGGAGTGGTTGGAAAATACGAGAAAATATGAGTAAAAGATGTAAGAAAAAACCTATAAAATAATAATATATATTTATTATCGTTAATGTTTAAGCTACTGTCTATAAAATAAATTTATGGACAGTAGCTGTGTTGTTTTTTAAGAGATGTATATTTTATAGATGATTATATAATAATTTGTTATATATTTTGATGCTCTTTTCGTAATAAATCGTTAACAGTTTTAACAGGATTAAAAGTGGAAGCAGGTACTTCTACAAAAATAGTATTCCAGTGGCTCATAGCCCCATTCCAAAGACCTGGTAGCTCTAAAGCTTTTAGAGGGCGTCCATTTTTCGACTTATTACTTATAAATCCTGTTGTTTCATCGATGTATTTTTTTAAGTTGAATCTATTATTGTGAAAATCTTTTATTCCACATACTAAATCAACAGGGTTGAAATGAGTGCCATTTTTAAAGAGCTCCATATCTTTTTTATTGTTTTTATTAATCTGTGAGCTTTCTAAAATCTGTAAACTAATATCATTAGTATCTGAAATGGTAATAAAAGGACCTCCTCCAGGTTCTCCGCTGTTACGCACCATTCCACAAACTCGTATGGGTCGATTTAGCTTATCTTTTATATATGCTACTAAAGTGTCATTGTCAATATTAGAGATGTTTATATTTTTGCAATATAATTTATTCTGTAGAAAAAGAAGCATTTCTTTAATATCTGTAGAAGAATAATCCCCAGTTTCTATAGAATGTAAATATTTAAATATTTGTTTTTGTAATTTTACTAATAATCCTGCTATTGTTTTTTTCCAAATAACAGTGTCTTTTTTTATGTTATCAGGGGAAATGTTATCTATAGTTTTTATAAATAAGATGTCAGTATCAATATCATTAAGATTTTCTATTAAGGCTCCATGCCCACCTGGACGAAACAAGAGTGAGCCATCATCATTACGAAAAGGAGTATTATCAGTGTTTACTGCTATAGTGTCTGTGCTTGATTTTTGTTCAGAGAAGCTGATATGAAAGGATATTCCAAACTTCTTTTCTAATGAAGCTGCTTTCTCTGCTACTGTTTTTTTAAATAGTGGAAGATGTTCATGTGATACAGTAAAGTGAAGTTCTGCTTTATTATTTGTAGAAGCATAGAGTGCGGCTTCTATTAAATGTTCTTCCATTGCAGTACGAGCACAGTCTTCATAATTATGAAATAATAATAGTGCTTTAGGCAACTGACCATAATTCATGCCTTTAGGTAGAAGTAAATTTCTCACTATAGTTTTGTAATTGCCTTGTTGTAATAAATTTTCTATAGTCAAAGAGTTGTTAGTCAGGCATGTTTTATTTAACTCATTATAAAATGCAAAGTTTTTTAGATGTTTGAAAAAATTCTTTTCGAAGCTGGATGTTGGTGTATCATAAGTAGCATTAATGAAAGAAAATAAGTCTTTAAACATTCTACTGGCCGCACCAGAAGCAGGGACGAATTTTACAATTTTAGCACCCTTTTGAAGATATTCTTCCCATAACGAGATAAGATGTTTTTGCTGTGTTTCATTTATTACTGTGATACCATGCCCAATGGTGGCTGCCCCTTTCAATTTTATATAAGGGAATCCAGATTTAAAACAATTTAGTTGCTTTTCTAAGGTAGCTTCGCTAATGCCTTTTTGGACTAAGAGCTTTTTGTCTTCTATTGTTAACATATTGAATTGTTTTGGTTTTTAATTAATAGCAAATATACTCATTTTATATTATATATAGTACATCTTAGGCACAAAAATAATTATGAAAGTTGAATTTACGCATGCCCCTTCCAGTTTAGTATATTTGGTATTGTGTAAATATTTTATTAAATTTGCATATTATAAGATTGGCAGATTTTATCTTTATAATGTTTTGAATAGAGAAAGATAATGTTATGTCTGCTTTAAAGAAAGAAATATCAATGCTAAATTTTATATCTTTTGGGAGTGGTAGTAGTGGTAACTGTTATCTACTTTATTCAGAGACAGATTGTTTAATGATAGATTGTGGGGTAGGAATACGTCTTTTAAAAAAGTATTTTCAAAATTATAATCTTCCAATAAGAATGATAAAGCATATTATTCTTACCCATGATCATGCAGATCATGTAAAAGCCGTAGGCTCTATTAGTAAAGATTTAAATATACCTGTTTATGCTACTGGGTTAGTTCACCAAGGAATTCGTAAAAATTTGGCTGTACATAGAAAGATAGATTCTAAACTTGTTGTAGAGATAGAAAAACAGAAAAGAATAGACATAGGTGAGTTTTCTGTAACACCATTTAGTGTTCCTCATGATAGTACAGATTGTGTAGGATATTGTATTGAACATGAAGGTGTAAGCTTTGTGTTAGTAACAGATTGTGGGCAAGTAACAGAAGAGATTTTGAAATATATAAGCAAGGCTAATTATTTAGTGTTAGAGTCTAATCATGAGCCTGAAAAGCTTATAGCCGGGTCTTATCCTGCTCACTTAAAAAAACGTATTTTAGGAGCTACTGGTCATTTAAGTAATGAAGATTGTGGTAAGGCTCTTGTTGAGGGAGCAACTTCAAAGCTTAAGCATGTATGGCTTTGTCATTTAAGTGATGAGAATAATCACCCAGAGTTAGCTCGTAAGACAATCGAGAATATCTTGCGCACCAATGGTATAATACCAAATGTAGATTTTGTTTTAGATATATTAAAACGCAAAACGCCAAGCGAAATTCAACCTCTCGTTTGATGCATTGGGCTTTTATTTAAATTAGTAAAAGTATTAAAATTCCTATTATAAAGACTATTTATAATTTCTCTTTACTTTGTTGAAAATATTAAAGTAAAATAAAAATAACAAATAGAGTATATAGAGAGCTGGTATTATGAGAATTTAGTTCTTTAATAAAGTTATTTTAAATCATAAAATATTTTCAACTTATCTAAGTTTTCTTTTGCAATTTGTCTCCCTATGTCATATGTTTGTTGCATTATCTTTGGATTATGACAAAGATGATTTATAGGTAGTTTAGTCTTAGGGCGAATAACAAATGTGTTTCCTTTTTTTTCTTCTTCTTCTAAGAAATCTAATTGTTTGTTATACATTATGTGTCGTTCTTGCATAGCACGAATTGTGCGAGGATATCGGCGTAACCATATTTTAAGTATCGGCATGAGCTTATTAGGGAGCTTTCTATAACCTTGTGGCTGTGTTGTAACTACAATATTACGGTCATATCCCTGTGTTTGAAAGAATGCTAAAGGTATGGAGTCGGCTATTCCTCCATCAAGAAATTTTTTTCCATTGATATTTACAACTTTAGCAAATAACGGCATAGAAGCCGATGCACGTATATACTCTAAGGCTGTGTCATTTATAGTATCTATGCGTTGGTAATGAGCTTTTCCAGTACCTACATTAGTACATACAACCCAAAATTCTTGTGTATTTTTATTAAAAGTTTCTATGTCAAATTTATCTAAAATGAAAGGAACATAATGATAGGCATAATCTCCCCCGAAGTAGTCGCCAGTAAATAGTAGGGAGCGATAAGAAGCATAACGCCAATTGTGTGCTAATTTCTTATTATAACGAATAACGCGACCAGGCTGCATAGAAGTAACATTACAACCAAAAGCGGCTCCTGCTGATACTCCTATAACCCCATCAGGTTTTATAGCATTCTCTAAAAGAACGTCTATAACACCTGCAGAAAATAATCCACGTAGTGCACCACCTTCTAAAACTAATCCTCTTTTCATATTTAGTTTGTTCTTTTATCTTAAAAAACTTGATATATTTTTCTTAATATCAATAGTCTTTATATTATGCAAAAATACATATAATTGTCTTATTATGGCTAAATTAAATAAAAAATATTGTGTTTTTACTATAAAAAAATAGTACCTTTGCAGCGTAAAAAAATAAAGTATGAGTAGGTGTAAATACTTGTTTTTGTTATACTTATATACAGCCTAAAGATGAAAAAAATAGTTTTTGTAACAACTTTTATATTAACGATTATTATAAATGTTTATGGGCAAACTCCTGTAGATTATGTGAACACTTTAATGGGGAGTGCTTCTAAGACTTCGCTTTCTACAGGTAATACTTATCCGGCTATAGCACGTCCATGGGGAATGAATTTTTGGACACCGCAAACAGGTAGAATGGGGAATGGCTGGATTTATACTTATGATGCTGATAAGATAAGAGGTTTTAAGCAAACTCACCAACCAAGCCCATGGATTAATGACTATGGTCAGTTTGCTGTAATGCCTGTTGTCGATATAAAACATTTTGACGAGGAGCATAGGGCAAGTTGGTTTTCTCATAAAGCGGAGGTAGCTACACCTTATTATTATAAGGTGTATCTTGCCGATTATGATGTAACGACAGAAATAGCACCTACATCGCGTGCTGCAGCTTTTCGTATAAGTTATCCTAAGAGTAATAAAGCTTATTTCGTAGTAGATGCTTTTGATAAAGGCTCGTATGTTAAAATATTACCTGAGCGGCGTATGATATTAGGGTATTCTACTAAGAATAGTGGAGGAGTGCCCACTAACTTTAAAAATTATTTTGTTTTACAGTTTGATCGTCCGTTTGAATATATATCAGTGCAACATGATAGTATGTTAGTGGAAGGAAAGCTTGAGTTAGCAGCAGATCATGCTATGGCTATTGTAGGTTTTAAGTTAGATAGTAGAGACAAAGTAAATGTAAAAGTAGCATCCTCGTTTATAAGCTATTCTCAAGCTATACAAAATCTTAATGAAATAAAATCGAAGAGTTTTGATGAAGTGAAAAAAGAAGGTAAGGTAGAATGGAATGATGTGTTAGGGCGTATATCTATAAAGGATAAGAATACAGATCATTTGCGCACATTTTACACTTGCTTGTATCGATCAACGTTATTTCCTCGTTCTTTATATGAGATAGATAAGAATGGCAACCCCATTCATTATAGTCCTTATAATGGGAAGGTGTTAACAGGGTATATGTTTACAGATACGGGTTTTTGGGATACTTTTCGTTCACTTTTCCCTTTGCTTAATCTTGTTTATCCATCTATGAGTGTTAAAATGCAGAAAGGCTTAGTTAATGCTTATAAAGAGAGTGGATTTTTGCCAGAGTGGGCTAGTCCGGGGCATCGTGATTGTATGGTAGGTAATAATTCTGCTTCTATAGTGGCTGACGCCTATCTAAAAGGTCTGCGCGGTTATGATATAGAAACTCTTTGGAAGGCTGTTGTGCATGGAGCTAATGCTGAGCATCCTACTATAACATCATCGGGAAGGAAGGGCTTTGCGTATTATAATAAATTTGGTTATGTACCTTATGATGTAGGAATTAAAGAAAGCGTTGCTCGTACTTTGGAGTATTCTTATGATGATTGGTGTATTTACCAGTTGGGGTTAGCTCTTGGTAAGTCTGGAAAGGAGTTGGCTGCTTTTAAGAAGCATTCAATGAATTATCAGAATGTATTTGACAGAGGAACTAACTTAATGCGTGGAAGAAATGAAGATGGAACCTTTCAGAAACCTTTTAACCCTTTTAAGTGGGGTGATGCTTTTACAGAAGGTAATAGCTGGCATTATACATGGAGTGTTTTTCATGATCCTGCTGGTTTAGCTAAATTAATGGGGGGAGAGAGGAATATGGCTCAAATGTTAGACAGTGTGTTCATATTGCCTCCTATTTTTGATGATAGCTATTATGGTTTTACAATACATGAGATTCGTGAAATGCAAATTATGAATATGGGTAATTATGCTCATGGTAATCAGCCTATTCAGCATATGATATATTTATACGACTATGTAGGTCAGCCTTGGAAAACGCAATATTGGGTAAAAGAAGTGATGGATCGTCTTTATTTACCTACTCCTGCTGGTTATTGTGGAGACGAAGATAATGGTCAGACTTCGGCATGGTATGTGTTTTCTGCGCTTGGTTTTTATCCTGTTTGTCCGGGTAGTAATGAGTATGCTTTAGGTATACCTTATTTTGATAAGATAAGAATAAAGTTAGAAAATGGTAAAATAATATCTATTAAAGCTAATAACCTTAATAGTAGTAATAGATATATTAAAAGATTATCTGTAAATGGGGTGCCTTATACTAAGAATTACCTTAACCATAAATGTTTGGTGAAAGGAGCTACGCTTATTTTTGATATGACTCAACAGCCTAATAAGAAGCGTGGTATCTTAACATCAGATGCGCCTTATAGTTTCTCAAGAATGAAATAAGAGATAGCCATAGTTCTTTATATTAGTATAAAGATTATTATAATATTATTTTTTTTTATTTTAATAACAAATGTAATTATAACACTTAGATGAAAAAGTTATTTTCTCTTGTAATTGCTTTAATGGCAATGACAGCAAGTTCGCAAGCTCAAAATGTTCAGTTACACTATGATCTTGGTCATAGTTTATGTGGTGATTTATCTTCTAGACAGAGCGTAACAACTACTGTAGAAATGTTTAAGCCCGATAATTTAGGGTCTACATTTTTATTTACCGATATTTATTATAAGGAAGATGGCGTAACAGGATCTTATTGGGAGATAGCTCGTGAGTTTGATATTACAAAGAATAAGCAGTGGGCTGCTCATATAGAGTATAATGGTGGAGTAGCTACCTTAAAAGAAGAAAAGGCTTATTCTGGTATTCGTTTTCAACATTCTGTTTTGTTAGGTGGTGCTTGGAACTGGCATTCAAAAGATTTTTCAAAAGTTTTTAGTGCACAGCTTATGTATAAATATAATTTTACTAACCACCATACAAGAGAACGTCCTTTTAGTGGATTTCAGTTAACTGAGGTTTGGAGTACTACCTTTGCACATGGATTATGTACTTTTGATGGCTTTTGTGATCTTTGGTATGATCCTAAAGTAAATGGTAAATTAGTATTAGTTAGTCAGCCACAGTTTTGGTTTAATTTAAATAGAATAAAAGGTTGGAGTAATATTAATTTGTCTGTAGGTACTGAATGGGAAATAAGTAATAACTTTATTCAAAATAATAAGTTTTATGCTATTCCTACTATTGCTACAAAATGGACTTTTTAAGGTATAAAATATAATTATTATGAGACCTCTGCAAAACTCTTAGTTTAGAAATTTGTTTATATCATTATTTTTTGTCATATAACCCAAATTTTTCCTATAAACAATGGTTTTGCAGAGGTTTCATATAGTTAATACTACTGCAAATATACTGACAACACTAATAAAATAAAAATAAAAAAAAGAAAACTTTGTATTAAACAATAATGTTTGTATATTTGCAAACGATATATTATCTACAACACATAAAAATGTTAGGTTATAAAAAAAGATGTAAGAAGTATGAAAGAAAGTAATTATAATATAGTCTTTAAAACGAATAGCGAGCAGTCTGTTCTTTTTAATTCTTTAACTAAGAAATACATCTTAATATCTACAAAATATTTAAATAATTATCTCAGCCTTATAAAAGAACCAAACAAATATTGTAATATAACAGAGTTACAGCCCTTATTAAACAAGTGCAAGGATTGTGGTCTTATTATAGAAGATAAAATGGATGAGCTTAGATTAATTCAAGATTTTTTCTATGCCCAAGTAAACGCTCCTTCTTATTCCTTGTTAATAATGACTACTTATGCATGCAACTTCCGATGTTGGTATTGTATCCAACGCCATCAAGATGTTACTCTTAACAGTATAGTAGAAAAAAGAATTAAAAAACATATTGAAAAATATCTATCTGAAAACAAAATTAAGAATTTTGAACTTTCTTGGTTTGGTGGGGAGCCTTTGTTAAATTTTGAATCAATAGATTCAATATCTATGTTTGCTAAGTCTTTTTGCAAACAGCATGGGATTTCCTTTTCTTGTGGTATTACCACAAATGGTTCTCTTCTTTCAGAATACATAATTGACAGAATGGTAGATTTGGGCTTTAAAGACTATCAAATAACTTTGGATGGAGATAAGCGAAACCACAACAAGACAAAATACAACGACAAGATTGATAACTCTTTTGATTTGATATTAGAAAATATAAAGATGTTAGTGGAAAAACACCCAAAAGCTGAGGTTACCTTGCGTATTAATTATACTCACAAAAATTTTACAGAGGAGTTACCAGATCATATAGATAAAGTACTCCATTCTGTAAGGAATAAAGTGGCAATTCTCTTCCGTCAGGTTTGGCAGGAAAGAGATGACGATACATTAATAAGTAAAGTCACTCCTATAATGCTTAGGTTAAAAGAAATGGGCTATGGGGGAATTGATGATTTTGGTAATTTTTCAATGTTATCTTGTTATGTAGAAAAAAAGCACTATTTATCTGTATTTCCTGATGGATCGATAGATAATTGTAATAATAAACCTTTGCAGAAAGCAAGAGGAAATCTTAATGATAAAGGAGAAATAATATGGAAAGAGGATCCAAAAGAACGTGTAAATAATATTTTTACGATAAAATCTGATTGCATATTATGCAAGTACCTTCCTATTTGCATGGGACCTTGCCCTGCCTCCCGTGAAGGAAGTATAACAAATATAAAATGCCAATTTAAGAATCCTGAGGAGTATTTTAAGAATGAAATAAAACAATATGTAATTTCAACATCAAAATAAATGCGTAGAACCATAGTTATAGTCGTCATAATGCTATTTTATACTATTACTAATATTTTTGGACAAATAGCTAATAATAATACAGGAAATAGTGATAGTATTGTTGACACAATATCCCTTGATGAAGTTTTAATACTTCAAAAGTTAGTTAAACATTCCATACAAAAGGATGTCTATACGGTTTCATCACGAATACGGGAACGTTCGTATGACGTATTAGATGTACTAAAGAATTTACCTGGTGTAAACATAGACAATTTTAGTCAACAAATCACTGTAAAGATGGATAATAGAGTAATCGTATTAGTGGATGGAATGGAACGTCCCAAAGAATATATACGGTCGCTAACATCCGATCAGATAGCAAAAATCGAGATATTGAATGTTCTTCCACAAAAATATAGTATAGCTGGGATGAGGTATGGTATAAATATTATCACTAAGAATATTATGGGATATAATGTGAATCTACAAAATCTCATGATGTTTTCGCCTGGTAATAATGGGAGTAATGATGTAGCAAACATACAACCTCACGCAAACTATATATTCGTTGGAAAAAAAATAAAGTTTAATATGGGATATGGCTATGCAGATATTCATTGGAATTATCCAATTTATTACGAAAGAAGTATCATTGGAGATGTTGATAAAATCTCTCAAAACGCATCACCACAATTTCCTAATGAATATAGTAGCCAAAGGACAAATAATGTGAATATCGGATTTGACTATTCTTTAAACAAGAATAATCTAATTTATTCACGTTCAAGTTTCTTGCATGTTGATGAAGGACTGTTTGACAAAGTTTTATTTTACAACGCTCCTTTGACAAACTCATCGTTGTTAGAGTGTGAATACTATGGCAATGCAAATAAGTATAACGATTTCAAACAAACATTAGGATATAATAGTAGGTTTAATGAAAATTTCAACTTTTCTGTAGATTTGAATTACAATTGTAGACGTGCTATAAAAGATGTCTATAAAGATCAAAAATATAGTGCATTGAACGAATATATAAATAATAAAGAATTTTTGCAAGGAAATGCTAATGTTGATTATCTACTCAATAACTGGATAACTCTCAATGGTGGATATACCTTTATGTGGAATAAGTATTCGTCTTCTCTATCAAATGGAGTCCTCTCATGCAATATCTTTAGGCGTCATGATATTTTTTCATATATTGATGTAAACCTAAAAGAGATTCTATCGATTCACACAGGTTTAAAATTTGAATGCTTTGCTAATCAAAGTCTATCCCAAAATATTCATTATACTGAATTCCTACCCACTGTTCAAGTTTCGTATATTCCGAAGGAAAATATTCAGATAGTAGGAATTTTCGATATGAGGATGACTTATCCAATACAAAACCAATTATCGGAGATAAAATATCAGATCGGAGATAAAATCTGGTCAAGAGGTGTGTCCACATTAAAACCAATAAAGGTTTCCACATATTCTTTACAATTAACTCTCTGGGATAATTTTATGTTTGGTGTAGGATATGAATATAACAAAAATTTCATATCTGATGTGTATATACAAGAATCAACAGGGGTAAGTAGAACTATGGTGAATGAAAACTTGCACAAATGGTCATTTATGGCTATGTACGACTGGCAAATATCAAACAGCCTGTCTTTTGAAAATAGTGTCAATGTAGAACTGTCCAATCTTCATTCTGACTTTGGGTCTCAAAAATATACCAATGTTATCTTAGATAGTCAATTAAATTGGTTTGTCAAAAAGATAAATTTTACGGCATCACTTGGGTACTCTAAAGGGTTAGTTCGCAATCCATTGTCGCAGGGATATAACGAAATTGGGCAGGATTTATGGGAAGTTTCCTTGCAGAAGAGTTTCTTTAAAAAGCGCCTAAACGTATCCTTGAATTACTATCCACCCATCAGATTTCTTATACATGATGTGCAGCGGACTATTATTGATACTCCTTTTTACAAGGAAATGCAAAGCTTAAATTTACACACATACGATAACTTGCTTATGTTGCGAGTTATTTTTAATCTTCACCGGGGTGCAAAAGGTAAAATTAGAAATATTGGAGAGAAGTTTATTAATGAAGATAAAAGAAAAAGAGGCTTATTATAGTCCTCAATTATTTATATTATTAATTTAAAAATAAAAGTTATGTTTAAACCAGAATTTCTTACAGAAACTGAACAGCTTAAAGTAATGGGAGGAACTCATACAGATTTCCATGAAGAAAGTGAGCTTACAATATGGATTGGTTGTGGAAAGTATAAATGGAAAAACTGTCGTAAGTATTGTACTACATCTATGGAGTAAATGTGCTAAGAGGGAATACCAAAGATATTCCCTCTCTTACAAACAAACCTTTAGCTAGTCTTATTTCAATATTTATGGCGTGTTTATGACTATATTTCATGTTTGACACAATACAATTTTATACAATGTTGAATTTGCTGACGAATGAAATGTCATCATTATTATCGATGTGAGCCTCTGCAAAACCTTCATTTATAGAAAAAATTGGGCTTATATGACAAAAAATTCCATTTGGTTGTGTTTAGAAGTATATTGCAATGTATATAGTCCTCCCTTAAAAACTATATTTCAGCATAAAGTTTTACAGGACAGCAATATTTTCGATAGTATGCCCATGATTTCTTTGGCTTTAACTTTATATATTTTCCATTTTGATAAAATATTTCTTTATATCTATAGGCTAAAAGTAAAAAAAGGCTGACTTCACAGCCAGCCTATTTCCAATACAAAAACATTATGAAATAATTTATTATTTCGCGAACAAGATTTTCTTTACTAAATCATTAAAAATGAAGGCTAAATATATTATTTTATGTGGTATGTTGGCAAGCGTGACATTTGCGTTTACAGAATCGTTCGCATTGTACGCGTATATCATAGCCTAACACAGCACCTAAAATAAAGTCTTCCTCTGGAGTAAGTTTGTTAAGAGGTTTCGTTACTATAAGCCGAATAGCATCTAAACATTCTTGTTTACCAAAGAATAAGTTTATATTATTATTGCCAACGCTTTGTATGATATATGGTATATTATGCTTTTCTAAGCGTGTAACAGCAAACATCTCATACTTTTTATTAAAAGTATAAAGTACCATTTGTCTAACTCCTTTCTGATACTCATAGATATGGTTCATCAGCACTTTTATGTCTGCTGCTACAACGTTTTTCATAAGCAGTCTTGTTTGTCTATACTATATTTATAGATATGGTTTAATACTTTCTATCCATGCATCGATACGACTTTCAGTCTTATCATCTTCATTGACATCATCAAGTGCTAAGCCTACAAAGTTCCCATTAATTACAGCTTCGCTGTCATCGTATGTATAGTCACTTGCTGGAACACCAGGAAGGATATTAGCACCTTCTACTGCATCATATAGTTCTTTCATTCCGCCACAGAACGTATCACAATATGATTCTGAATCACCACAACCAAATAAAGCTACTGTTTTTCCAGATAAGTCAGCATTTTTTAGTATCTTTACACCATCATACCAGTCGTCTTGAAGTTCGCCTGCACCCCAAGTAGATGTACCTAAGATAAGATTATCATTAGCAGCAATAGTATCTTCGGTCATTTTAGCAACTTCGATAACCTCTGCACCTAACTTCTCACCAATGGTGTTTGCTATTGCTTCACAAACACCTGTAGATGATCCATATACTACAATTGTCTTTTTCATTGTTTTATATTCTTTATTTTAATATTTTACATTTGCAAAAGTATATACTTTTTAGATAAGCCGCAATACCTAAAAATTATGGTTTTTAAGTAAGCTATTAGCTGTGTTGCTCAATAATTTTAGGTATCATGCTTAGTAAAGAAATGGTTTATATTAATGTTTTTATATATGTATAATGTTGAAACAAAAGTATTTATAGGGTTATTTGTGTTATTGTTTATAGTAAAAGCATTAAAGTCTACATCATCTTGTAAAGTTTCATATTTATATATTACCTTTGCACTAAGAGAAAAGTAAAGGAGGTCAATTCCTTTTATTAAAATCGTATTACACATTATTATAATATATAATATAGAGAATTATGGAAAATAACGTTCACCGTCTTATAGCAGCTTCTTATGAATTGTATGCAGTAGAAAATGGTAAGGAAACTTTTATAGAGAAAACTGAAGAAAACAAGCCGATGACTTTTTATACTGGTTGTGAGATGGTTATAAAGGCTTTTGAAAAAGAGATAGTAAAGTATGGTGATGATACCGATTTTGAGTTGTTTTTAAGTAAGGAGCAGGCTTATGGGGAATATGATATTAAAAGTTTAATGGCTTTTGATAAATCTATGTTTGAATACGAGGGGCAGATAGATGAGCAAAAAGTGTTTGTAGGTGCTGTTATTCCTTTAGAAAACGAAAATGGTCAACGCTTTTTAGGTAAGATAACAAGTATTACCGAAGATAAGGTTACTGTAGATTTAAATCATCCTTTAGCAGGAAAAGATTTAAAATTTAAAGGTCATATATTGGTTAATCGTGAAGCAACGCAGGAGGAAGTAAACAATTTCTTTGCACAGATGAGTAACCATTCGTGTGGTAAAGGCTGTGGAGGCTGTTGCGGCAAAGAAGAAGGCGGTAGTTGTGGTTGCGGAAGTAATGATGGTAACTGTGGCTGTGGCTGTGGTTGTAATTGTAACTAATAGGTAAAAAGGTGTAAGTATGAGGAATACATTTGGTAATCTTTATACCTTAACAACTTTTGGTGAAAGTCATGGGGCAGCTGTAGGTGGTATTGTCGATGGTATGCCATCAGGAATATTTATAGATGTTGATTATATTCAGAGAGAGGTAGACCGACGTTGCCCAGGGCAAAGCATAATAACAACAGAGCGTAAAGAGGCCGACCAAGTAGAGTTTCTTAGTGGTATTTTTGAAGGTAAATCGACAGGTGCCCCTATATGTTTTGTTGTTCGTAATACTAATCAGCAGTCAAAAGACTATGATAATATTAGCCAGTTATTTCGCCCATCACATGCCGATTATACTTATTATAAGAAATATGGCAATTATGATTATCGTGGTGGCGGTCGTGCTTCGGCTCGTATTACTGTGGCACGTGTTGTAGCAGGAGCATTAGCAAAGATAGTTTTAAAAACCTATAAGATAGATATTACGGCATATACTTCACAAGTAGGTAATATTGCTATTGGTAAAGATTATAGTCAGTTAGATTTTGCTGAGATAGAGAGAAATCCTGTGCGATGTCCAGACCCGATGAAAGCTAAAGATATGGAGCATCTTATAAGGAACGTAAAAAAGGTAGGCGATACTATAGGCGGTGTAATATCTTGTGTTATAAAAGGCTGCCCAGTTGGCTTAGGAGAACCTGAGTTTGGTAAGTTGCAGGCATTATTAGGTAGTGCTATGTTAACTATTAATGCAGTTAAAGGTTTTGAATATGGAGAAGGCTTTGAAGGAAGCTCATGGCGAGGTAGTCAGCAAAACGATGTGTTTATAATGTCTAATAATAAGGTGAGTACCATTACTAATCATAGCGGAGGTATACAGGGAGGAATAAGTAATGGTCAAGATATCTTTTTCAGAGTAGCCTTCAAGCCTGTTTCTACTATCCTTATGGAGCAGCAAACTATTAATAAACAGGGTGAGGTTGTTAAGGTAAAGGTAAAAGGTAGGCACGATTCCTGCGTAGTTCCACGAGCAGTACCTATTGTCGAAGCTATGGCTGCAATGGTTATATTAGATGCTATTCTTTACCAACAAGCAAACGTGCATAAGATTTAATGATAGTTATCCTAAAAAAATGAGGATAAAAACATGAAAAAGTATTTGAATATTCAGATACTTTTTTTTTAATTTTGTGAAATGATCAATCCTAATTAGTTTAATATATACTAGGGTTCTTTTATAAGTGATTCGGAAATAAAAATATTCTGAAGATATAGAGATCTATATAGTCCACCCTTAAAAGCCTAATATTCATCTGATTCATAGTATATTATGCTATAAATTATTTGCAAATATCTGCAA
>NZ_JBWPJP010000023.1:0-38474 GCF_056583855.1 Prevotella sp. C0209C1
TTGGCTATGTAATTCCCGCTATTAGGGCTTACTCGGGACTTCCACCCGTTAGAAAATGCTCATGCCGAGCGTACAATCAAAAGGACTGACACTTCTTATAAAGTATCAGTCCCTAATTTTAAAAATTTTTAAAAAGGTTTTCACCTTACAGAAATAAGTCTAATACTTAAAAGAAGAACCTCCTAAAAATTCTCTAAGCAACGATGTAGGAGGCAAATTACGATTAGAAAGAGGCGAAAAGTAACCTAAAAACTTACGCAAACGATAAGCCTCTGCATACTCTTCACAGCTTTCAGGTACCTGCTCTAATATCATTATAGCCTGCTGCTTAATAACAGCTAACTCAAAAAGCATTGCTGTATTAAACATTACATCGGCTTCTTCTTGGTAAGGAAATATCCATTTATTCTCACCAGCTCGTACGGAAGGCCAACGATGAATAGTATCTTTAGCTGAACAACCACGATACTTATAATCGCGTACTATTCGGCGAAGCAAACGATTATCAGTAGTTGGAATATAGTTATGATCATCTAAAAGAATAGTAGTAAGGGCAGAAGCATAAATCTTAAATTTCTTTTCAGAAGGTATATTCTCTGTAAGCTTTGGGTTAAGAGCATGAATACCTTCTACTATAAGAATATTATTATCACACATCTTTATACGTTTTCCGCTTTTTTCGCTAATACCTGTTTGAAAATTATACTTAGGTAACTCCACTTCTTCACCACTAAAAAGAGCATTAAACTGCTCATTAATAAGATTAATATTAAGAGAATAAAGACTTTCATAGTCTTCTTCTCCATTTTCATCTTTTGGTGTATCGATGCGATTAACAAAATAATCATCTAAAGATATTTGAATAGGTTTTATTCCACAAGCTAATAATTGTATAGAAAGACGTTTGCAAAAAGTAGTCTTCCCACTTGAAGAAGGTCCTGCTATAAGTACTACTTTGAGCTTATCATTAATAGAAATACTGTCAGCTATATGCGAAATCTTTTTCTCTTGCAATGCTTCACTAACATTAACAAGATCAGTAGCTAACCCTTTTGATACTGCATCATTAAAATCACCCACAGTACTAATACCTATAATATTCTGCCATCGATGATGTTCCTTAAAGACTTCAAACATTTTATCTTGTTTTACTATTTCACCTAATGTTGATGGATCTTTTACAGATGGTATACGTAATAACACACCATCATAATAAAGCTCTAATCCAAAGAGGGTAATTTCCTTCGTTTTAGTAAGCATAGAACCATAATAATAATCGATATAATCATCGAGAACATAAAACACAGAATAAAGAGATGTACTACTTTTTAACAACTTTACCTTTGCCTCGTCACCCAACTTAGCAAACATATCTATAGCCTCTTCTGTAGTAGACTCAAAACGCTGAATAGGTAAATCAGCCTCTATTATCTGACTCATACGGTTACGTATCTTATAAACATCTTCCTCTTCTACCTTATGCCCTAAGCTAAGATTGCAGTAATAACCATTTGATATAGGAATATCTATAATCACTTCACTTCCTGGATATAAATCGTGAACAGCTTTACAAAGTACCATAAATAGGGAACGTGTATAAGTACGTATACCAGATGGAGTATTAAGACCTAAATATTCTACATCTTTATTTTGGTAAACACAGAAATGAAGCCCTTCTACCTTATTGTTAACACGAGCACTTACAGGACCATAAGGAATATTCAAACCTGTCAAAGAATATATGTCTTCCAAAGTACTACCTCTTTTTGCTAAAATAATTTTATTGTTATTTTTACACCGTATTTTTATTTTCTGTTCCATAACTTATAATATTTAGTTTTGTATTGACCATGTAAAGTTAGGCTTTTTATTGATATTATCTATCAAATAACATAAAAGATATACCTATATTTTGCTAAAAGTAATATGTTTTTGTAAATTTGCAGATACAAAAATGAATTATATACATATCATTGTTGTTACATGAACACAAATGACTACATAATTATTACCATAAAGCTGCTTGGTGCATTAGCACTACTAATATATGGTATGAAAGTAATGAGTGAAGCTTTACAAAAGCTTGCAGGTTCACAACTACGCCACATTCTTGGGGCAATGACTACCAATCGCTTTACAGGTATGCTTACAGGTACATTTGTTACAGCGGCAGTACAATCATCTACAGCCACAACTGTAATGACGGTAAGTTTTGTCAATGCAGGGCTGCTCACTCTATCACAGTCCATTTCTGTCATTATGGGGGCCAACATAGGCACAACACTTACGGCGTGGATTATGTCTGTTGGGTTTAAAATAAACTTAGAAATAGCTGTTTTCGTAGCTTTCTTCATAGGTATTATCCTTATTTATAACAAAAAACGTCGATATATAGGAGATTTACTTTTCGGTTTAGCTTTTTTGTTTTTTGCAGTAGTTCTATTAAGTCAAGCTGGTAACGAATTAGATTTATCACACAATCCTGCAGCTGTACATTTCTTTTCTTCATTCGATCCTACAAATCACTTTAACATAGTAATGTTTCTCCTTATAGGTTCACTAATCACTTGTATGATACATAGTTCAGCTGCTGTAATGGCTATTACTCTGCTATTATGCTCTACAGGTGTACTACCTATTTACTTTGGTGTAGCTTTAGTGATGGGAGAAAATATTGGTACCACTATAACAGCTAATCTCGCTGCCCTTGCTGCTAATACACAAGCACGTAGAGCAGCCTTTGCTCACTTTATGTTCAATTTAATAGGGGTTATATGGATAATGTGCATTTTTTATCCTTTTGTAGATTTTGTGTGCAACCTCGTTGGTTATGATACTCACGCAAAAAATCTTACCCAAGAACAAATAGCAAAACTATTACCTATAGCTTTGGCAATGTTTCATACCTGTTTTAATATTTGTAATACATCTATTCTTATTTGGTTTATACCACAGTTTGAAAAAATAGTATGTATGCTTGTTAAAAATAAAACAAATAAAGAAGATGATGAGTTTCGTTTACGTTTCATACAAGTTGGCATTATGAAAACTCCTGAACTATCAGTATTAGAAGCTTCAAAAGAAATACAATCTTTTTCCGAACGCATTCATCGTATGTTTTGTATGGTACGTGAACTTATTAATACACGTGAAGAAGAACCTTTTACAAAATTATTTAATAGAATAGAAAAGTATGAAAGCATTTCAGATAACATGGAAGTGGAAATTGCAAAATACTTAGACCAAGTAAGTGATTCACATCTTAGTGATGATACTAAAGAAAAAGTACGCGATATGCTACGTGAAATAAGCGAAATAGAAAGTATTGGCGATTCTTGTTATAACTTAGCACGCACTATCAAGCGTAAGCGTGGCTATAAAAATGAACACTTTACAGAAGATCAATACAATAATATAGAGCAAATGTTTAAACTTACTGATGAGGCTCTTTCACAAATGGACAAAGTACTTATTAAGCGCAATAATGACTATCTAAATCGTTCTTTTACTATAGAAAACGAAATAAACAAATTTCGCAATCAGTTACGTGATCAAAACATTAATGATATAAATACTCGCAAATATACTTACGTTATTGGAACTATGTATATGGACTTAATACAAGAATGTGAAAAGCTTGGCGACTATATTATAAATGTTGTAGAAGCTCGTATGCATGTCAAACAAGAATTATAAAACTTTATTTGACTGTAATATTTTAGCATAACAAATGGGAAAATATTAGACACTTACATTATTATAAATAAATATCTTTTGTCTAAATATTATCCCATTCTTAATAAAGCAATAGATGTATTACCATACACATAGAGTTATAATAAGAATAATGTTACCCCTAATTAACTTATATAAAAAAATAGAGACTTAACCATGATTATGATAAAATAAAATATCAAATAAACAAGAAACCATATAAAACTTTTACTATTATCTACTTACTTGATCTTGATTTATCAAATTCAATAAACGCTCTACAGCCTCATCTTCAGGAATATTTCTCTCTACACACTCCTGTTTTCTATAAAGACTAACCTTATTTGGACCTGCCCCAACATAACCATAATCAGCATCTGCCATTTCGCCTGGACCATTCACAATACAACCCATTATACCTATCTTCAACCCTTTCATACCCTTAGTAGCCTCTTTAATCCTTGCTATTGTAGTACGCAGATCATACAAAGTTCTTCCACAACCTGGACAAGATATATATTCTGTTTTAACCATACGAAGTCTACCTGCTTGCAAAATACTAAAAGCCGTTTGCTCTACATCATATTGAGGTATATCACCTTTATTCATCAACCAAACTCCATCTACCAATCCATCTATCATCAATGCGCCCATATCTGCGGCAGCTTCAATCTGAAATTTCTCTTTTGCAGATATCCCTTCACAACATTTCTCATTAATAAAATGCTCATACATCTGTGAAAATATTATAGGATTAGTTAAACCTTCATTCATAAGCTGATGAGCAAAAGCACGCTGATCACCTAACCTATTTTGATGAGTTGTCATACAAACTACAACTACTTCTGGATGATAACGCAAGCAAGCAAAGAACTCGTCAGTAGGAGTACCATATTTTAACACCAAAAACTTAATTGGTGCTTGTATCAAGCCAATAAATACTTGCCCCATCACAGGAAAAATTGGATATATATTACTATTAGGCATCTTACCTGTATTAACAAGATCTATATATACATTATAATCTATGATGTATTTCTGTTTATCATCTAACTTTTCTGGCAGCTTCCCTTGTATATAAATATAGTCAGGAACAGGCATACCATTTATTCTTATTTGTTGCACTGCATTATCAGTACTACGCGTAGCTATTACAACAGGAACATTATCTCCTCCAACGTTGACTGCTGCAACTGTCTTTCGACGAGTAGGATTTAAATAATCAAAATATTTATTAACCTCTGCTGGTATCATTATATGTTTTTCGTGCCTACGAAGATACCATGCTAGATGATTTGCCACAGGAATTTCCTTTTCTGGTTCTTCGCTTAATGATACACGAATAGTATCACCTATACCATCTGCAAGCAAAGCACCTATGCCAACAGCACTCTTTATACGCCCATCTTCACCTTCTCCTGCTTCTGTAACTCCCAAATGAAGCGGATAATGCATATTTTCTTTATCCATTTCAGCTACCAATAAACGTACAGAAAGCACCATAACAACTGTATTTGATGACTTTATAGATATAACAACATCATTAAAATCATATTTACGAAAGATGCGTAAAAACTCCATACAGCTCTCCACTATACCAGCTGGTGTATCACCATAACGATTACGAATACGATCAGATAGGCTTCCATGGTTAACCCCAATACGTACAGCTGTTTTATTCTCTTTACATATTTTAATAAAAGGTACTAAACGGTCTTCTATCTTCTGCAACTCTTGTGCATATTCTTCATCAGTATATTCTAACTTCTTAAAAGTACGTGCAGGGTCAACATAATTACCTGGATTTATACGTACTTTTGCCGTTGTTATAGCAGCAACATCAGCTACATTTGCATTAAAATGTACATCGGCACAAAGAGGAGTATCAAACCCTTCAGCTCGAAGTATTTCATTAATATTTTTAAGATTTTCAGCTTCGCGCTTTCCTTGTGTTGTAAGACGCACAAGGTCGCCACCAGCCTTTATAATACGTTTACATTGTTCTACACTTGCAATAGTATCATCTGTAGAAGTGGTTGTCATCGACTGTATGCGTACAGGGTTATCACCACCTATATTAAGATTACCTACATGAGTTATAGTTGATTTTCTTCGTTCGTAATTAAATAAATCTATCATTAACATTTAAATTTATAATCCTGAATCTCTGCCAATTCTTTATTGGCTTTCTCTATTTTTTCACCTAAAGAATGCTTCCATAATTCTAACTTTCGAGCTATTTCTTCATTTCCCAGAGCAATCATTTCTGCAGCAAGTATTGCTGCGTTTTGAGCTCCATTTATCCCAACTGTAGCTACAGGAATGCCTGGAGGCATCTGTATAATAGAAAGCATGGCATCTAATCCATCTAACATTCCTTTAATAGGTACCCCTATAACGGGTAAAGTAGTAGAAGCAGCTATAACACCTGGCAAAGCCGCTGCCATACCTGCTGCTGCTATAATAACCTTTATACCACGCTCCTTAGCTCTTTTAGCAAAATTCTCAACAGCTGCAGGTGTACGATGAGCTGAAAGAGCATTTACCTCAAAAGGTATTTCTTGCTGTTCTAACCACTTACAAGCTTTTTCCATTACAGGTAAATCGCTTGTTGATCCCATGATAATACTAATAATTGGTTTCATTTTATGTTTCTATTAATTGGTATTTATATTGTAACCTATTTTAAAAAAAGATTATTACAAAATAAGAACTTACAAGACCAATAAAATAACCTATTGATACTTGTTCTATAGTATGCTGTCTAAGTATTATACGACTTGATCCTACTAATCCTGAAAGTATAATAACAAGGCATAACCACCATACAGGATTAAAATTGAATAAAAAAGAAAATCCTATTAAAGCCCCTGTTACTCCTCCTATAGCTGCTGTATGTGTAGATATTTTCCACCATACATTAATAATAGCACATAATATTTGTATTACTAATGCTGCTTCAGGAATAGACACGATAAGATGTGGAAGGTGAAGCCAGTCCATTATATACAAATAAACAAAATAGCTCATAATGGATATAACATAAGGAATCATACGCCTTTCACGATGCCCCAACTGAAATAAAGTCCAGCCATGATACTGTCTATAAAAATGTATAAGAATAGATGGTATAAGAACTGTAAATGCATACGTTAACAAAACAAGCGATAGTTTAGCTTGCCATGGAAACATATTTAGATAGCTAAAAATAAATATAGCAAGAACTCCTACCACTGAAAGATAAAATGGTGTCAAGATCATACTTATTATTCTTGCTGTTAAAATAATAGTTTTGTTATTCATCATTCTCTACGTAAACGTGCTACAGGAAGTCCTAATTGCTCACGATATTTTGCCACTGTTCGGCGAGCTATAGGATAACCTTTATCTTTTAATACTTTAGCAAGATTATCATCACTAAGAGGTTTTGTCTTATTTTCCTTTTCTATTATTTCTTTAAGAAATAGCTTTATCTTACGTGTAGACATTTCTTCTCCTCTTTCAGTAGTATAACTATCCGTGAAAAAAAATCTTAAAGGAAAAGTTCCCCACCTTGTTTGAGCATACTTTATATTACTAACACGGGATATCGTACTTATATCTAATCCTGTACGATCTGCTACGTCTTTTAGTATCATAGGTTTTAACTCTGCTTCATCTCCATCTTGAAAAAACTTTTGCTGTATATCTATAATAGCCCTCATGGTTACCATTAAAGTATGACGGCGCTGTTTTATAGCTTCTATATATCCTTGTGCTTTCTCTACTTTCTCTCGTGCATAAAGTAATGCCTCTTTCTGTTGGCGAGTCATACTTGCCTTATTCTCTTTATAAGCTGCTACCATGTCATTAAAAGCAGGAGATACATACAATTCGGGGATATTACCATGATTAAGCGAAAAAGTAACCTTTCCATCATCTTCTGTATCTATAATAAAGTCCGGAGTGATCTGCTGCACGTTTCTACCCATTGTTTCTCCCATAGAAGCACCTGGTTTTGGGTTAAGTTTTCTAATTTCTTTCTGAATTGTATCTATTTGCAAATCATTAAGTGTTAATGCTGTTTTTATCTTGTTCCAATGTTTTTTTGTAAAGGCTGTAAAGTAATTGGATATAATTTTTCTAATGTTTTGATAAAGCTTACTATCCTTTTTCCACTCACCATTCTCTACCTTTCTGTCTATCTGTAATAACAAACATTCTTGTAATGAACGTGCACCAATACCTGCAGGATCAAAATCTTGTATTATTTTAAGACATTCTTCTATCTTTGGCACTGTAATATCTATACCTTGATAGATAGCTAATTCATCGCTGATAGTATCAAGACTCTTACGCAATAATCCGTCATCATCTAAACTACCTATAAGATATTCCACTACCTCACGTTGTTCATTGTCTAACTCTCGCTCACCTAATTGCTCTTTCAGCTTATCAATAAACGAAATAGTGTCGCCATAAACTATCTCTTCATAATCGGCATTATCACGTTGTACACTTCCATCATATGTAGGAAGGTCATCATCTGATTGCATTCGCTCAAGAGCTGTGTCAAGAGCTTCTTGTCGTTCTTCTCGCTCATTTTGAATATCAAAATCGTCAACAGAATTATCCAAACGCTCAGTAGTATCATTAAAATCTATTTCAGAATTGCCCGATTCTAAAGCAGGATTATCATCTAACTCCGCATTCACACTTTGCTCAAGCTCTGTAAGTGGCATCTCCAACAACTTCACTTGTAGCATCTGTTGTTGTGATAATCGTTGCACTTGTAACTGTTTCTGTACCTGTATCTGTACTTGTTCTTGAGCCATACTTTACCTTAATGAGTTATTTATAGGCAAAGTTACGCCTTTTATTAATAATTGCCAAATAATAAATAAAAGAAGACAGAGCTATTACTCTGTCTTCAAAATATATAGATCTACAGTTTTATAAACTATATTACAATTACATTCCTACTTTATTTCCGATACCCATGCCAGGTGCTTCTGATTTGTTAATTTCTTTATTATAATCATTATTTATTTTACTTTTATGATCTATAAATTGTCGTTTAGTATTACCAAAATTCCATTTTATTGTTAATCCTACATTTTGTATAGATATATTTGTAATCATTTTTTGTGAGAAACTATTATTATAGGTATTTACTTTATAGCGTAAACGGCCTGTAAGAGGTGTAAAATAGCTAAGCGTAATGTTCAATCTGTCTTTAAATAAATTCTTTGTTAAGCTCATAGCTATCATACTAAATGCACCATTATCACCTTCCAATGAATAACTTTTAAAATTAGCACCTCCAAATAAGCTACTCTCTATCTTCCAAGGCAAGGTCTGTTGTACACCCATAAATAACTTACCACCCCAACCATAATTATGCTCAGATAACATATTCGACCTAAAGTCATAATAAGATACCTCTGGAATCATAAAAACACGTGTCTTTGTAGACAATGAATAATTAATAAACGAATTCATACTCAATCCTTTCTTACATACTATGTTACCATAAGTAGAATGAAGTATATTATCTTTTATATAATTATATTGTTGTATCTCATTATTAGAAATTACACCTGATAGAGTCATATTAAGCATAAATTTTGGTGTAAACGAATTGAAGACAATACTTATAGAATGTGTTTTCTCTACATCTAAGTCAGGATTACCAAATGATAAAGTACGTGGGTTTGTTCTGTCAATATATGGGTTTAAAGAAGATATCATAGGTCTTGCTATGCGCATATTATAATTTAAACCTATATTTGTAGCTGCCTTTATATTATAAGTAATACTCATAGATGGAACTATATTACTATAACTCTTTTTAAAGTCCTCACCATGTCCTTTTAAAAATTTCACATTCTCCCATGTATGCTCATAACGTACACCTACTTTAGAACCAAATTTACCAAAAGAACCAGAATACTCTGCATAGCCAGCCATAATATCCTGCTTGTTTTTATAATTTGTACTATTATCCTCATTATAAGTATCTTTTCCTGAAATAATGTCATAGTATTTTGAATCAGAATCATTTGTTCTATTAATATATTTCAGCCCTGTGCTTAATGTTTGTGTTTTTCCTATAGGCATAGTATAATCTAACTGCATTGTATGCTCTGCATCATAAGGTGCACTAAGAGAATATAGGTCTTTTAAAGGAAAAGGTATTGGTGTAGAGGGAGATTTATATAAACGTCGCATTTCGTTTTTAGAAGGTGTATAATTGAAAAGATAACTCAAAGTAATGCTCTTTGTACGCTCTTTATTAAAGAAACGCTGATAATCTATACTCGTATTTATTGTGTTTAATGTTGATTTTGCATCAATATCAGCTGAATATTCAAACCCTTTTCCATAACTGCCTCCACTTAACATTGTACGTTCCGGACCATAACGTTTGTCATTAAGTCTAAAAATACTTAATGTTAAACCAATGTTACTTAATGAGTCAATATCATAACCAAGATTAACATTCCCTACAGAATACCCACGCATCATCTTTCCACTCTGATCATAAAACATCTTACTGCCATCAGTCTTATTTATACGATTTGTTGTTATATTACCATCTGCTGGAAAACTCTGTAAATATGATATATTAGTATTATAAGTAAATTTGCCTTGCTGTCCACTTAAAAAAGCTGCTCCCATAAACATCAAACTATTTACTTGACCTAAAATATTACCATTATATCCATTCGTTTTTTGCTTTTTTCCATCAATATCACTCATAATAAGATTAAGTACACCTGCTGTTCCCTCTGCATCATATTTAGCTCCAGGATTAGTAATAACCTCTATTTTCTTAACAGCTGATGCAGGCATTGACTTAAATATCTGTGATGGATTACTTGAAAACATTATGTTAGGTTTACCATCTACATATACCTTAAACGAGCCAGAACCATTTACCATTATATTATCTTGACCATCTACTACTACCATAGGTACTTTACGAAGCATATCAAGCACTGTGTTACTCTTAGAATCGTTATCTGCTTGCACATCGTAAGTCATCTTATCGGTCTCCATCTTAATAAGCGGTTTTTGTGCTACTACATCTACTCCTTTTAGCTGTTTTGTATCATCATGTACTAAAAGAGTCCCTATATTTATCTCGCCTCCTTCCTTTTTTAATATAACTTTTCTCCTTATTTCTTTTCTACCTGTAGATGAAAAACAGATAATATAACCACCTATACCCTTTATAGACTGCCTAAACTTACCATTAACGTCTGTTATACTCATAGCTACAGGTTTGTCCATTTTACCTTCTTTAAACACCCTAATACTGGCATTAGGCTCACCCTGACGACTAACAGAATCTACCATTTCGCCATAAACTATAGTAGTTTGTGCCTTAATAGATAGTGTTAATATTATTAACACAACTAAAAATAAAGTTCTCTTCATACCATTAATATTTTTTTTATTTACTTTTCTCTGTTATATACTATTACTTTTTTTATATTGAACTTTATATATTAGACTAATATAAAACAATAAAAACTACATTAATAACAATATTTTTTTTAAGATTTATCTTATTATAACTAAAAAATATCTCTTTTTTATCTTCCTCTTATTATAATATCTCTTGATATCCAAAGAAAGAAAAAATAAAATATTAATGCAGAAACAAAACCTGCGAAAACATCAATAAGATAATGAGCCTGAATATATACTGTAGCGCAACATAGAAAAAAATAAAATGGAGCCATAAATATCAACAAACGTTTGCTACGTACGTGCCAAAGCAAAAGCATGCAAATGGTAGATATTCCTACATGCGAACTTGGAAAAGCTGCTGTAGGACGCTCACCTGCAGCTTTGGCATCTTCCACTAAATTGTAAAAAAATCCATTAACATAACCCGGACTTGGCAAGCACGACTGGTTATGATTAAAGTAATCGTGTACATTAGGAAACACACCTGCCATAATATTTTTAACACCTACAGCTTTATAATAAAACGTAGGACCTACTACCGGCACAAAGATAAATATAACATAATAGGTAAAAAAAGAAGCAAGAATAATAAAAACACAACGCTCAAACTCTTTATAATGCCACCCAAAATAATATAATGCTGTTAATGCTATCATAGGATAATAAGCCGCATAACCCATGTCAAAAAGCTCACTAAACACAGCACCCGACAACCATTTAGAAAACAAAAGGGCAGGCTGACAACCAAATATAGACTGCTCTATACTTGCAAAAACATGGTCCATATTAGGAAAACATCTATTAAGTTCATAAGTATCAGGATACCACCATACCAACAATTCTAATTGTATTACAGGACGAATAAATCGTATTAACTTACAAGGATATACACGATACACTATCCATAGGGCTAATGTAATAACTATTATACGCAAACGCCCGAAGATCATTTCATTAGGATTAGCTACTGTAGTATACATAAATAAAACCATCATAAGGGTCAATATAAGGTAAGCCATAACAACCCATTCTAAAGCCATTATACCCTTAAGAGGTTTCTTTTCTATTCTAAATAAAGATCTTATGAATTTGTGCATAGAAAAAAAGTACTTTTTTATTATTTATAACCACTTATTAGCCTTATACCATGCTATAGTTTCTTTAACACCTTGTATAAGATCATAATTAGGATGATAACCAAGATCGTTAATGGCAGGCTGTATATCACATTGCCAATTACGCTGTTTTAATATATGATATTTATCACTATTAAGAGCACTCATCTTACCTGTTATCCTACCTATTATATCTCCAAAAAAAGTAATAACGCGTAAAACAAAAATAGGTGCTGTAATACGTATCCACCAAGGGTTACCAAGCTCCTTACGAATTATATTACTAAAGGTAACACTTTGGTATACTCTGCCATCGCTAAGGAAATATTTCTTACCATTTTTACCTTTCTTTATGGCAAGAAAAACAGCTTGTACAACATCTTTTACATACACAAAGGTAATATCTTGCTGCTGGTATCCCACTGCAAAATCGATATGTCGCTTAATACTTTTAGCCATTATAAAATAATCTTTCTCTCGTGGACCATACACGCCTGTAGGACGAAGAATAACATAAGGTATTGTTCCTGCATACTCTTTTAATAGCTCCTCTGCAGCTAACTTACTCTTACCATAATAAGTATTAGGCTCTGGTATATCAGTATCGGTTATCTCTGCATAAGGCTGTTGCTGCTTTATAGCTCCAAAAATACTTAAACTGGATATAAAAACAAATTTTTCTATTGGCATTTTAACAGAACGAATAGCCTTTATAAAATGAGCTGTTCCTTCTGCATTTATACGATAAAAATCGTTTTTATCCTGACATTTAGTGGCTCCTGCTGCATGTACTATATAATGAAACTCATGCCCACGAAGCTGTTCACAAAGCTTATCTTCCGAAGAAAAATCAAGCTCTAAGAAATGAATACGTTTATCTTGCAAATATTTTCGTGAAGAACTGCTACGAACGGCAGCCCAAGTTTCTAATCCTTGAGATAAAGCTTCTTCTACGATAAATGATCCAATAAAGCCTGAAGCTCCTGTTATAAGTATCTTTTTCATCTTTTTTTTATATGAAACACTTGCAAAGATACAAACTTTTTCGTTACTTTGTGATTAATTATCAAAGACATATTTTAATATGGTAAAAGAAAAGAAAACTGGAAAAAGATTAACCAAAAAACAATTGTTCTATATATTAACCGATTTTTTCCAAGCTAATCCAAATAATATATTTAGTTTTAAAGAGATATTCAAAGCTCTCAAACTTACTACACATCCTGCAAAAATGCTTGCTATAGATGTAATGGAAGAAATGGCTTGGGACGACTTCTTAGCTAAAGCTGGAGAAAATGCTTATCGTCTAAACACAAAAGGACAAGTACAAGAAGGTACTTTTATACGTAAAGCAAATGGTAAAAATACTTTCCTACCTGATGACGGAGGTACACCTATATTTGTTTCTGAACGCAACTCTATGGCTGCTTTAATGGGAGATAGAGTAAAAGTAGAATTCTTAGCAAGAAGACAAAACCATATTAAGGAGGCAATGGTGATCGAAATATTGCAACGGAAGAAAGACACATTCGTAGGAAAGTTGCGCGTAGAAAAAGACATTGCCTTCCTTATAACACAAGACAACCTTTTTGTACACGATATTCTTATACCTAAAAAACGGCTCAAAGGTGGACAAACAGGAGATATTGCTGTAGTAAAAATAATAGCATGGCCAGATGCTGAACACAAAAATATATTAGGCGAAGTAATAGATGTTTTAGGTCAGGCAGGTAATAACGATGTTGAGATGCACTCTATTTTAGCAGAATATGGATTACCTTATAAATACCCAAAACGCGTAGAAGATGCTGCTAACAAAATAACAGGAAAGATAACAGAACAAGATTATGCCCAAAGAGAAGACTTTAGAGATGTATGGACATGTACTATAGACCCTCGAGATGCAAAAGACTTTGATGATGCTCTATCCATACAACAAATAGATAAAGATACATGGCAAGTGGGTGTTCATATAGCTGATGTATCACACTACGTAAAAGAAAATGACATCATTGACCGTGAAGCACAACAACGAGCTACGTCTATTTACCTTGTAGACCGCACTATACCTATGCTTCCTGAACATTTATGTAACTTTATCTGCTCATTACGCCCTAATGAAGAAAAACTTGCTTTCAGCGTAATTTTTAATCTTGATAATGAGGCAAATATAAAAAAATATCGCATTGTACATACTGTTATTAAGTCGAACAGACGTTATGCGTATGAAGAGGTGCAACAACTTTTAGAAGATAATGGTGTTATTGATGGAAAAGGTATGCCAGCACCTAAGCCTGATAAAAATGGATATAAAGGAGAAAATGCAAAACAGCTCATTCAGTTAGACTGCCTTGCTAAATTATTACGCAAAAAAAGATTTAAAAATGGTAGTGTAAACTTTGATAGAGAAGAGATGCGCTTTGAGATAGATGAACATGGAAAACCACTAAGTTGCTACTTTAAACGCTCTAAAGATGCTAACAAGCTTATAGAGGAATTTATGCTTTTAGCTAATAAAACTGTAGCTGAAAGTATAGGAAAAGTAGCTAAAGGTAAAACTCCTAAAACTCTTCCTTATCGTATTCATGATAATCCTGACCCTATAAAGTTTGAAAACTTACGTGAGTTTTCTGCCAAATTCGGATATAAACTCAAATCTACAGGGACAAAAGGTGCTACAGCACGAGCCTTAAATAAGCTTATGGCTGACGTAGAAGGCACTAAAGAAGAAAAGGTTATACAAACAATAGCACTTAGATCAATGATGAAAGCTAAATATAGCATTCATAATATAGGACATTTTGGTTTAGCTTTCGACTATTATACACACTTTACTTCACCTATACGCCGCTATCCTGACACAATGGTTCACCGATTAATTACACGTTATCAACAAGGTGGAAGATCAGGAAATAAAGAACATTATGAAGAACTTTGTAAACATAGTTCAGATATGGAACTGACTGCTCAACAAGCAGAACGAGACTCTATAAAATATAAAATGGTAGAATTTATGAGTACTCACATAGGAGAATCTTATGATGCTCATATTACTGGCATACAGAGCTATGGGTTATATGCAGAAATAGATGAAAACCATTGTGAAGGAATGATACCTATTCGTGACCTTGGAGATGATTATTACGACTTTGATGAGAAAAACTATTGTCTTATAGGACGACGTAGACATCATATTTATCAGTTAGGTGATCCTATTAAAATATTAGTAGCTAAAGCTAATATAGAAAAGAAACAGCTCGACTTTACATTAGCAGACAGCGAAAAAAAAGTTAGTAATAACAATAATACAAATAAATCGGCATATAATAAAAACTATAAAAAATATTCTAAAAAACGCCGTAAAAAATAATGCATATAATGAGTATTACAAACCGTAAAAATAATATATAAGAAAAGATATACAACAAAAAACAGAAAAAGATGATAAAATATAAAAAAATATCTGTTAAAAAGATATTAGTATTATGCTTATTAACTATTTTTCTTGTAGGTTGTAACAAGAATACACAAACACACTATAATAGGAATATTAAGATAGATATAAAGCTACCAACAACGCCTATTAAAAATCAAGGAAATAGCCCTCTTTGCTGGATATATGGCATGCTTGCAACTATAGAGACAGAACACTTAGTAAAAGGCGACTCTGTAAACCTTAGTGAAGATTACCTTGCGCGCATGTATCTACGTGAGCAAGCTATGCAAAGACTATATAACAAGCGCAACTATCGTAACAAAAATATCGACCTAAGAGGTACGATGCCTATGGTCATAGACCTTTTACAAATATATGGACTACAGCACATAGATGCGTATCATAAAACTAATAATACCAGCTATAATGTAATGGCTAAAAGGCTATCACTACTTACAAAAAGCTCATATAATGTTACACCAAAAGATATAGACAACTATCTTGATAAAAGCATAGCTTTTATGCCCAAAAAAGTGTTTTTATACGGAGCTGTTTATACACCACAAGAGTTTGCTAACAGCGTATGCACTAATGATGAATATACTGCTGTTACGAGCTTTTTACATCACCCCTTTATGCAGCGATTTCCACTTGAAATAACTGATAACAAGTTTCATAACACATTTCTTAATGTACCTTTAAACAAAATTATTACACTTATAGAACATTCCATACAACAACATCACCCTGTATGCTGGGAAGGAGATGTATCTGAAGAAGGATTTAACTGGCAACAAGGTATTGCAGATGTTAATAAAAATATGTTACCTATAACTGCTGAAAAGCGACAAAAAGCATTTGAAAACTACCAAACCACCGACGACCATATAATGGAAATAGTAGGATTAGCACACGATGAAAAGGGGAAAAAATATGTTCTTTGCAAAAATAGTTGGGGAAAATCTAATTTTCTTAATGGGTTCATATTTTTAAGTTACGATTACATAAAACTAAAGACTATAGCTATTATGGTAAAAAATAATATCAAATAACTATTAATAATATATACTATAAGATGAAAAGTAATGCTGTTTTTACTTTTAAAAAATTAGGTTTTATACTAAAATAAAACACCTTCTATAAAATAAAAAACAAAAAAATGAATTGAAAAATAATTTATTTTTAGTGTATTTTTAATCTATTTTTATATCAAAAATAGGTTATTTTTTAAAACGAATCATAATCCTTTGATATTTAGTCTTTTATGTTTTACATTTAAATATATCATTTTTATTGAAGAAAATATATATATCAGCAAGTAAAACAAAACATCTATAAAAACATAATTTATTAAAACATAAATAACAGCATACTTGTAACTTTTTTCTACATTGATAGTTATGTTAATTACCTAACTGTTAAAATATTGAGAAAAACGGCAATAATTGGCTTTTTTAGCGTAATTTTGTAATTTAAATATAAAGTAAAATGAATCTTACCAGCATAGTAAACAAACTGTATTTTAAATCGCGTCGAAAAGAGTTAGATCAGTATACTCTTCACACAGAAGATCTTCAGCAAGAGGTAATGCTATATCTTTTAAATAGAGCAAATAACACTGAGTATGGCAGAAACCATCTTTTTTCAACAATAAATAAATACGAAGAATTTACACAAAACATACCTATAAACACATACGAAGAACTAAAAAAAGACATAGACCGTATGAGGCATGGAGAAGAAAATATCCTATGGCCTGGAAAAGTAAAATGGTATGCTAAATCATCTGGTACGACAAACGATAAAAGTAAGTTTATACCTATAACCTCAGAAGGTATACAAAACATACATTATAAAGGCAGTACGGACGTGGTAGCATGCTATTTAGATAACAATCCTAAAAGTCGTATGTTTGAAGGAAAGGGCTTAATCCTTGGAGGAAGCCATTCACCTAATTATAATCTACCCAATTCTTTAGTAGGCGATCTAAGTGCTATCCTAATAGAAAATATCAATCCGCTTGCTAACTTAGTACGAGTACCTAAAAAACAAACAGCTCTTTTAAGCGATTTTGAAGTAAAACGTGATCTTATAGCACAGGAAACTTTAAATAAAAACATAACTAATATCTCTGGTGTTCCATCATGGATGCTATCTGTTTTAGTGCGTGTTATGGAATTATCAGGTAAACAACATTTAGAAGATGTATGGCCTAATTTAGAAGTATTCTTTCATGGTGGTATATCTTTTACACCTTATCGCAAACAATATGAACAACTCATAACTAAAAGCGATATGCACTATATGGAAACTTATAATGCTTCAGAAGGCTTCTTTGGAGTGCAAAACGATCCCAATGATAAAAGTATGATGCTTATGGTAGATTATGGTGTTTTTTACGAATTTCTACCCATGGACGAGTTTGGAAACGAACATCCTAATATAGTTCCACTATCTGGCATTGAGCTTGATCGCAACTATGCTATCATTATAAGCACTTCATGTGGATTATGGAGATATATGATAGGAGATACAATAAAGTTTACTTCTAAAAATCCATATAAATTTATAATCACTGGTAGGACAAAATATTTTATTAATGCCTTTGGTGAAGAACTTATAATGGATAACGCAGAAAAAGGTTTAGCAGAGGCATGTAAAGTTACAGATGCACTAATATCAGATTATACCGCGGCACCCATTTATATGGATACAAATGCTAAATGTCGCCATCAATGGCTTATTGAATTTACAAAAGAACCAAAAAGTATATCAGAATTTGCTGCTATACTCGACAAAAAATTACAAGAAATTAATTCTGATTATGAAGCTAAACGCTTTCATGATATTACATTACAACCACTTGAAATAATAGTAGCTCGGAAAGGATTATTTAATGATTGGCTAAAAAATAAGGGTAAGCTTGGGGGACAACACAAAATTCCACGTCTATCTAACAATCGTACAAACCTCGAAGAAATATTGGCTTTAAACAAATAAGCCAATATTACATTTTTTTTTTTAAAACTATATGAAAGAATATCATACTGATAAGCAAAAATATATAGGTAGCCATAAATATTTACAATTAGCTTTACTAATACTTTTAGGCTTTACTACCTTAATTTTTATAATTACTTCATGTGCCAGAATAGGTGAACCTGATGGTGGCTGGTATGATGAAACACCACCAAAGGTAATAGGAGCATCACCAGAAGACAAAGCTATAAATGTAAATAGCAAAAGAGTAATAATAAAATTTAATGAGTTTATCAAATTAGAAAACGCATCGGAAAAAATTATAGTTTCACCTCCACAATTAGAAATACCAGAGATAAAAGGGCAAGGTAAAAGTATTAGTGTTAAGCTTCTTGATGAATTAAAACCTAACACTACTTATACTATCGACTTTTCAGATGCTATATCAGATAATAACGAAGGTAACCCTTTAGGTAACTATACTTACTCTTTTTCTACAGGTAATCATATAGACACTATGGAGGTATCTGGATATGTATTAGAGGCTAAAAACTTAGAACCTATAAAAGGAATTCTCGTAGGACTATATAGCAATCAGAGTGATACTGCTTTTGAAAAAACACCTATGCTTCGCGTATCACGCACAGACAGTAGAGGACATTTTTCTATTAAAGGAGTAGCCAATGGCGATTATCGTATATATGCTTTAAAAGATGCTGATAATAACTATTTCTTTAATCAAAAGAGCGAACAAATAGCTTTTACACCAGAGGTTATCACACCATCTTCTAAACCTGATATAAGACAAGATACATTATGGTCGGATACACTTCATATAAAATCTATTGAACGTGTACCATACACTCACTTTCTACCAGACGACGTAGTATTAAGAGCATTTACTGAAGTACAAACAAACAGGTTTTTATTAAAAGCAGAAAGAAAAAATGCCAATCATTTCACACTATATTATAGCTATGGAGATAACGAATTACCAAAAATAACAGGACTTAATTTTAATGCAAATAATGCTTTTTTGGAAGAACCAAGTCTTAACCAAGATACTATTACTTATTGGATAAAAGATTCTACGTTGATAAATCAAGATACACTTCGTATGAAAATAGATTATAATATGAGTGATAGCTTAGGAAAATTAATACCTAAAATTGATACTTTGGAAATACTTTCACGGGATCCTTACACTAAAAGATTAAAAATAAAACAAGAAAAAATAGCTAAATGGAAGAAGATACAAAGCAAAAATAAAGAACGTGGTAAAAATTATCAAACAACAATGCCTACAGATCCTCTCACTATACGTATAAACGTAGATGCTGCAATGGATCCTGATAAAAACCCTTCTTTTGAAGTAGAAACACCATTAGCAAAAATAGATACTACCAAAATACATCTTTATGAAAAAATAGATTCCTTATGGTATAGAGCTAAATATCAATTGGGAACTGTAGCAGGAAATCCACGAAAGTTAATGATGGTTGGACAATGGGATCCCGGACATGAATACAGTATAGAACTCGATTCTGCTGCATTTACAGATATTTATGGTTTAGCTTCTAATAAAATAAAACAAGGTACACGCATAAAATCACTTGACGAATATAGTACCCTTACCCTAAATATTAAGGGAATGGAAGGAAAACACTGTTTAGTACAGCTAATTAATGATAGCGATAAACCCGTAAAAGAGGTACAAATGCAAAATAATAAAGCTGTTTTTTATTATATAAATCCTGCCAAATATTATATTCGACTTATAGACGACTGTAACGATAATGGTAAATGGGATACAGGAAACTATGCTTTACAACAACAACCTGAAGGCGTTTATTATTATGGAAAACAAATAGAATGTAAAGCTAAATGGGATATTACCGAAACATGGAATCCGCTATCAACACCTCTTTATAAACAAAAACCAGGTGCTATAACAAAACAAAAAGCTGAAACTGTAAGAAAAGCACGCAGCAGAAATGCAGAACGAGCAAAAAAATTAGGTATAGAATATAATCCAAAAAATGGCTTAGATAATACGCAGAAAATAAAGACTAAACTTTTTTTCTTTAAACATAAAAATAAAAAACAAAAGAAATAAAATAATGGAAACAAATCACTTACTCATCATTCGTTTCTCTGCAATGGGTGATGTAGCAATGACTGTACCCATAATAGCATCATTAGCAAGACAATATCCTAACTTACTAATAACAGTTTTATCACGCCCATTTGCTAAAGATTTCTTTGAAGGACTCAATGATAATATACATTTTATTGGTGCCGACTTAAAGAAAGATTATTTAGGTATTAGTGGCTTAAACAAACTATATAAAAAACTAAAAAGAGAAAACATTACACAAGTAGCTGATTTTCATAATGTTTTACGTACTAAATATCTACGTTTACGTTTTAAAATAAATGGTATTCAAACAGCATATATAAACAAACACAAAAAAGGTAAACACAAACTTTGTAAAAGAAAACACAAACTACTTATACAACAACCTACATCTTTTGATAACTACATAGACGTACTTAAAACATTAGGATATAATATTAAAGCTAAACATAAAAGCATATTTATTCCTTACGGCAATATACAACCATGTAATATATATTATAAAATAGGTGAGAAACAAAATACTGATCACTGGATAGGTATTGCACCTTTTGCTGCTCATAGTGGTAAGATGTATCCAAAAAACAAAATGAAAGAAGTTATCCAACAAATATCCACACTTCATCCTACATGGAAACTATTTCTTTTTGGTGGAGGAAAAAACGAATTAGACACATTTTATGAATGGGAAAAACTCTTTACGCAGTGTGTTTGTGTAGCATCTAAACTTAAAGGATTAAAAGAAGAATTATCTCTTATATCAAATTTAGATGTTATGATATCTATGGATAGTGCTAATATGCATCTTGCTTCATTAGTAGGAACACGAGTTATTAGTATTTGGGGAGCTACTCACCCATATTGCGGATTTATGGGTTGGAATCAAAAAGAAAAAGATGCTATACAAAATAACAAACTTTATTGTCGACCGTGTTCTGTCTTTGGCAACAAACCTTGTTATAGAAAAGACTTTGCATGTATGAATACTATAAAACCAGAAGATATAGTAAAGAAAATAGAAGAGGGATAGTAATATATTCCTCTTTTTATTATTTTACTAATGTAAAACAAAGCTATTATATATAATAGAACTTAATCTAATAACTCTTTTTACTATATCTTATACCAAGATACTTTTAATATCTTATCAACAAAAACTGTGGAAAACTATGTTTATAAATAGTGTAATAACCTTATAATAACTATAGGGATATTCACTATAGCAAGATAATAACAAAGAATTAGTGGATATACACATAGTTATTAATAATGTTTTATACAAGTTTTACACAGATATTTTACTAAAAAAGATATAAACTTATTATCTTTGCAACAATCAATATAATTGTGGAAAACTTAATATAAAACTGATTATCAATAAAAAAGCAATTTAATAAATTGTTGATAACAATAAATATAATGTTGATAAGCAATTAAACAAGAAAAAGATAAAAAAGTTATGCAAGTTTCCACATTACATCATACTACATATTTTTTATTTTTAAAAATAAGAAATATAACATATATAATATATAAAATAGGGTAAAGCGTATGAAACAATTAAATATTTATATTTTGTCTTTTCTTCTATTCTTTACAATGGGAGTATCTGCACAATGTACTTTTAGAAATACAGCCTTTAATAGTGGGGAACATTTATCTTATAATCTTTATTATAATTGGAAGTTTATTTGGGTTAAGGCAGGTACCGCATCTTGGTATACAGTATCTTCTAATTATAATGGTGTTCCTGCTTATCGTGCTTCATTGACAACACGTGGAAATAATAGGGTAGATAATTATTTTGTATTACGAGATACTTTGTTGTGTTATAACACTAAGAATATGGTTCCACTTTATTATCGAAAAGGTGCAAGAGAGGGTAAACGTTATACGGTAGAAGAGGTCTTTTATTCTTATCATAATGGTGTTTGTAAGGTACGTCAACATCGTATAGGTACTGAGGGAAAGAATTATTGGAAGGATTATAATTCTAATGAATGCTTATATGATATGATGAGTATATTTTTAAGAGCGCGTAGTTTTAATCCTGAGAGCTGGAAAAAAGGTTATGTAGTATATTTCCCTATAGTAGATGGAGATAGCCATAATGAGGCTAAAATAGAGTATAAGGGTAAAAAAATAATAAAGGCTGATAACAATATTAAGTATAATTGCTTAGAACTTATTTATTATGGATATGATGAAAAAAGATGGAAAAAGATAGCAACATTCTTTGTTACTGACGATCAGAATCATATTCCTATACGCTTAGATATGTTTTTAAAGTTTGGATCTGCTAAAGCTTTTCTTACTTCTATGCGTGGTATTCGTAATAAGATTACTTCTGAAGTGGATTAATAACAAACTTTTAATGTTTGTTTGGTATTATAAGAAAAAAATCCGATTAAAAAATGTAATCTTAAATGATTTCTTTTAATCGGATTTTTATCATTTTTATTGATGTGTATATAGAAATACTTTTATAGATGTAGAGTATTTTTATATATCTAACTTTTTTTTATTGTTATATATGCTGCTTTATAATTTATTGTTGATAGATTCGTTTTGTAATTCTATAACATTTTCTTTTGTTTTCTTTTCTGTATCTATAGTGTAAAGTATGCTTTTTACAAAATCAGGTTCTCTTCTTATTCTTTTATAAGTAAGCTTAGCAGCATTTTGCTGACTTTCCTTTTTTGTAAACCCTTTACCTTCTTCGCAGCGTACATTACCAATAACAACTTGAGCAAGAAAAATAGGATTACCATTCTCATCAATAGATGTTTTTACTTCATCAAAGGTAACAGAAACTTTATTTTTCTGTGTCCATTCTATGAGTTTCGACTTATAGTTCATTTCTTGATAAGCCATTTTTTCTATGCTAAGTAAACATCCACAAACATGGTCACGCATGAAAATCATGCAGGCATTATATCCGTGATCTATATAAAGAGCTCCTACTAAAGCTTCAAAGGCATTACCTGCTATATTACAGTTATGTGTTATAGTATGCCCATTTTGCTTTAACATCTTATTAATACCCATTTCTGTTGATACCTTGTTAAGTGTTTCTCGTTTTACAATTTTTGAGCGTGTATTAGTAAGAAATCCTTCACGCTTATTAGGAAAACGATTATAAACAATATCGGCAACAACACAATCAAGTACTGCATCTCCTAAAAACTCTAAACGTTCATTATTTATTAGTTTACCTTTCTTGTTACGTTGAGATACACTTTTATGTAAAAGCGCTGTTTTATAATAAGAGATGTTGTGAGGAATAAAGCCTGTTATTTGGTATAAAGATAAATAAAGCTCCTTTTCTTTACGGAAAGGGAGCTTTATTTTATCTAATATTTTATTCAGCATATTTCTTGAAAATCACACAAGCATTATGACCACCAAAGCCGAAAGTGTTGCTAAGAGCAGCACGTACTTCACGCTTTTGAGCCTTGTTGAAGGTAAAGTTCAAGTTATAATCCAGTTCAGGATCTTTATCATCGTCCTTGTGATTAATAGTAGGAGGAATGATATCGTTTTTTACAGCTAAGATACAAGCCATAGCTTCTACAGCACCAGCAGCACCAAGAAGGTGTCCTGTCATACTCTTTGTAGATGAAATATTGAGCTTATAAGCAGCATCGCCAAAAAGTTTTTTTATAGCTTTAGCTTCTGAAATATCACCAACAGGAGTTGAAGTGCCATGGACATTGATATAATCGATATCTTCTACACTCATACCTGCATCATTAAGGGCTGCTTTCATTACTAAGTTAGCTCCAAGACCCTCTGGATGTGAAGCTGTGATATGATATGCATCTGCTGATTCACCTTCACCTACCATCTCTGCGTAAATCTTTGCACCGCGTGCTTTCGCATGCTCAAGCTCTTCTAAAATTATACAGCCTGCACCTTCACCCATTACAAACCCATCACGAGATGCTGAGAAAGGACGTGATGCTCCTTGTGGATCATCATTACGGGTAGATAGTGCATGCATTGCATTAAATCCTCCAACACCACTTGGAGTAATAGCTGCTTCAGCACCGCCAGCTACTATAACATCTGCCTTACCTAGACGAATTTGATTAAAAGCGGCAGCAAGTGCTGTGCTAGATGAGGCACATGCCGATGTTGTAGTGTAGTTGGGACCGCGGAAACCAAACATAATACTAATATGTCCAGATGCAATGTCGGCAATCATTTTTGGTATAAAAAAGGGATTAAACTTAGGACCTTTTTCTTGATTCTTAGCATAATAACCCACTTCCTCTTCGAAAGTTTTAATACCACCTATACCTACTCCATAGATAACACCAACACGATTCTTATCTATAGTTTCTAAATTGATAGCAGAATCTTTTACGCCCTGAATAGCACTGATAACAGCTAATTGAGCATAACGATCAAGCTTACGAGCCTCTTTACGATCAATATAATCGTTTATATTAAGACCTTTTAATTCGCAAGCAAATTGCGTTTTAAACAAAGAAGCATCAAAATGAGTAATAGGAGCTGCACCACTCTTACCAGCAAGCATTGCTTCCCATGTTTCTTCAGGATTATTTCCTAAAGGAGTTACGGCGCCTAATCCTGTTACTACTACTCTTTTTAATTCCATTAAGTTTAATTTATAAGTTAGCTAAAAATAAAAAGCCAAGCAAAATTTTACTTTTGCTTGGTATTTCTTATTGCTAAAGATATTACTTAGCATTAGCTTCGATGTAAGAGATAGCATCACCAACAGTGGCAATCTTTTCAGCCTGCTCGTCTGGAATAGAGATACCAAATTCTTTCTCAAATTCCATAATTAGCTCTACAGTATCCAAAGAATCTGCACCAAGATCGTTAGTGAAGCTTGCTTCAGCCTTAACTTGTGCTTCATCAACACCTAGTTTGTCTACAATAATAGCTTTTACTTTTGATTCAATTTCTGACATAGTCTTAATTTTAAAATGTTTAATTATTAATTGTCAAACTTAAAATTCGTGTGCAAAGTAACAATCTTTTTTCTATGTGTGCAAGTTTTTTTCTTAAAAAAGTATATTTAATTGCACAAACTATATATCATTGTGCAACTTTTTTTTTAATTTTATTATCTTTTGTCATATTGCTATGTTATAATTAAATATTAAAATATAATATTTTCAGAAATCTAATATACCACAATTATGTATAATATTGCTACGGAAAAATATTAGATATTCTTTCTTTTCTACTAAAAAATATATTTTTATATATTTTATTTATTTTCAAAGGCTGTATTTATTAATTAAACTTGTATATTTTGAGGTAGAATATGTATTAAGGAAAAAGGCTGCTTTTTATTTTGCACATTGCAGAAATTCTTATATATTTGCATTTAAATTAATATAAGTAATACATAAGAATGTCATTTACAGAGAATAGTAATAAAATTTTTAATCAGGCTATTAGAGATTATCATATAAAAGATGACGTAAATACGCCTATTGATAATCCTTATGATCGTAATTCTATAGAGAATCGTCTTTACCTAAAATGTTGGATAGATACTGTTCAATGGCATTATGAGGATCTTATTCGTGATCCACATATTAATGCGGAGGAAGGAATGAGCTTAAAGCGTCGTATAGATCATTCTAATCAAGATAGAACAGATTTAGTAGAGCAAATAGATTCTTATTTCAGACAGCAATATTCTAATGTCAATCCATCTGCTAATGCTACTATAAATACAGAAAGTCCAGCATGGGCAGTAGATAGATTATCTATATTAGCTTTAAAAATATATCATATGCGAGAGCAAACAGAGCGTACAGATGCTTCAAAAGAACATATTGAAAGATGTAAGGCTAAATTAGCTATTTTATTAGAACAACAAAAAGATTTAAATATAGCTATTGATCAGTTATTAGATGATATAAAATGTGGACGAAAGTATATGAAAGTATATCGTCAAATGAAAATGTACAACGATCCAAGCACTAATCCTATTCTTTATAAGAAATAAAAAATATATATTAGTTAATAAAAAAGATATGGGCTACAATAAAATAAAATCATTGTAGCCCATATCTTATAATTATGATATATCATTTAGAAATTTAGCTAATTTATTAACAGCTATTGCACGGTGGGATATTTTATTTTTTATATTTTCTCCCAAAGAAGCAAAACTTTTATTGTAATTTTCTGGTATAAAAATAGAGTCATAACCAAAGCCACCTGTGCCTGTCTTTTCTAAAGCTATATGTCCTTCTATACAGCCCTCAAACTGATATTCTTTTCCATTTATTATTAATGAAATAATAGTACGAAAGCGAGCTTTTCTATTACTATTATTACCTAATTTTCTTAAAAGTTTGCGTATATTAGCTTCGCTATCATGATCTGTAGTATCATCATAACGTGCAGAGTATACTCCTGGTTCACCATTTAGAGCTTCTACTTCTAAGCCCGTATCATCTGCAAAACAATCTATATGATAGTGGTCTACAATATATGATGATTTTATTCTTGCATTCTCTTCAAGTGTTGTTCCTGTTTCAGGTATTTCTTCATGACAACCTATATCTTCTAATGATATTATCTCAAAATCTTTGCTAAGTATTTTTTTTATTTCAGAGAGTTTATGTTTGTTATTTGTTGCAAATACTATTTTCATTATGTTTCTTTTATGTTTTTGGTATATTTTCTGTTTCTTCTAATATAGCTTTATGCTCTTTTACATGTTTTTGTTTTACAGAAACTTTGATAGAGTCAAATCCTTCACCATAGACACCTATAACTGCACTTTGACTAACAAAAGCATTAGGATCTGTCATTTTTATAAGACGGAATATTAGTTCGCTTTCATTTTTACGAGCAAGAAGACATATTACTTTAATATCTTTTCCTGTATACCAACCATGTCCGTCAAGAATAGTCATTCCATGATCAGTTTCTTTAGAAAGAATAGTTGCTATTTTTTCATGTTTGCGTGAATAAATCATAAATTGTACAGACGATCGTCGACGACTATAAATAAGATCAAGCATACCACATTCTACAACTATTGTGCATAAGCCATATACAACTTTATGTGCCCTGCTTGCCATATCTCCAAACTGTGGTATAAAAAAACAGCTTGATACTATTAACACATCAAGTAACATTAGTGCTTGTCCTAATGATACTTCTTTATATTTATTTACTACAGCAGCTATTATGTCGGAACCACCTGTACTACCATTATTTAAGAAAACTATAGCAAGTGAAGTACCTGTTAAGCAACAACCTACTACCATAGACATAAATGACTGGCTTTCACCGAGAATTTGGATATATTTACCATGATCATCTACTGGCATTAATATTTGTGCATATTCAAGCATATAGTATAGAGCTATTATAGCATATATGGTTTTTACCATAAATTTCCAGCCTAAAACTTTTAACGCAACGATCAGCAACGATACATTGATGATCATATATGTATAATGGATTTTAAAGCCTGTTGCGTAAAAAACTATAGCCGCTATTCCTGTAACACCTCCTGTTACAGTTTCATAAGGTAAAAGAAAGATAGTAAAAGCAGAGGTATAGAGTAATAAACCAAGAGTAATAAATATATAGTCTTTTACCTCATTTATAACTTTTGTGTTGCTCATTTTAATACAATATTAATAATTTTCTTAGGAACGATGATAATTTTTACTATTGATTTGCCAGCAATATATTGTTGACTCTTTTTTTCTTTTAGAACTTTATTTTGTATTTCATCATTTGAAGCATTAGCTGCAAAAAACATCTGAAAGCGCGCTTTACCATTAAAAGAAACAGTAAGTTGCATCTGATCTTCTTTTAAATATTTGTCATCATATATAGGCCATTGAGCATCGCAGATAGAACCAGTGCCTCCTAATTGTTCCCAAAGCTCTTCAGCAATATGTGGAGCAAATGGTGCAATAAGTATAATAAGCTGTTTTAAAAGTTTTTTATTTGTGCATTTTTGTTGCCCTAACTCATTAACACAAATCATAAATGCCGATATTGCTGTATTATAAGAGAAAGATTCTATATCCGATGTTACTTTCTTAATGAGCTTATGAACACTTTTTAAAGAGTCTTTAGATGGCTCATCATTAGTTAATTCTTGTTGGAAAAGTTTCCAAAATTTGCGTAAGAAGCGATGACAACCATCAATACCATTGGTATCCCATGGTTTAGAAGCTTCTATAGGACCTAAAAACATTTCATATAAACGTAGAGTATCAGCTCCATATTGATTTACAATAAGGTCAGGATTTACGACATTGAACATTGATTTAGACATTTTTTCAATAGCCCAACCACATTTATATTTTACTCCTTCTATATATTTTTTACTGCCATCTTCAAAAATAAAACTTGCATTTTTATATTCAGGGCGCCATGCTTTAAAAGCTTTTATATCTAAAATATCTCCATGAACAATATTTACATCTACATGAATAGGAGTTACTTTATATTTGTCTTTCTGTCCTAAAGAAACAAAAACAGGGTCTTTACTATGATCTTCTGTGTTTATGCGATATACGAAATTAGAACGTCCTTGTATCATACCTTGGTTTATAAGTTTTTGAAATGGTTCTTCTTTAACGCTATATCCATAATCGAATAAAAACTTATTCCAAAAGCGACTATAAATGAGATGCCCTGTGGCATGTTCTGTTCCACCTACATAAAGATCTACATTCTGCCAGTATTCAACAGCTTTTTTTCCTACAATAGTTTTGTTATTGTGAGGATCCATATAACGAAGATAGTAAGCAGAAGAACCTGCAAAACCTGGCATGGTGTTTAATTCTAATGCAAAAACATTCTTTTGATCTATTAAACTCTTGCTTACAACCTTTTTCTCAGCTTCATTCCAAGCCCAAATAAGTGCTCTTCCCAAAGGTGGTTCTCCTGTTTCGGTAGGTTCGTATTTATCTACTTCTGGTAACTCTAATGGTAAACATTCTTCAGGAAGCATATAAGGCATATTGTTTTTATAATATACAGGAAATGGTTCTCCCCAATAACGTTGGCGTGAGAAAATAGCATTACGCAGTCGATAATTAATTTTTACTTGTCCTATTTTCTTTTCTGTAACAAAAGTTTTAGTCTTAGCAATGGCCTCTTTAACAGTTAATCCGTTTAGTGAAAATCCATCTATACTAAATTTACCTTTTATAGGAGAGTTAATAACAATGCCCTCTTTAGCATCAAAACTTTCATGACTAATATCAGCTCCTTGTATTAAAGGGATAATAGGTAGATTGAAATGTTTAGCAAAAGCATAGTCGCGACTGTCATGTGCAGGAACAGCCATAATAGCACCAGTACCATATCCTGCTAAAACATATTCTGAAATCCAAATAGGAATTTGCTCATTTGTAAAAGGATTGATGGCATATGAACCTGAAAAAACACCTGTAACCTTACGATCAGACATACGTTCCAGTTCTGTACGTTTCTTTACATACGATAAATAATCTTCTACTTCTTTTTGTTGTTTATAAGTAGTGAAACTTTTTACCAACTCACTTTCTGGAGCTAAAACCATGAATGATACACCAAATATTGTATCGGCACGAGTAGTAAATATAGTAAATGTACCCTTACGAGGTTCTCCTTGAGATGTTGGAGTAATACTTTGAAATATCATCTCAGTACCCTCTGAACGTCCTATCCAGTTACGTTGCGTTTCTTTTATAGATTCTGTCCAATCTACAGTGTCTAATCCTTCTAGTAAACGCTGTGCATATGCTGATACGCGTAAGCACCATTGTTTCATCTTTTTTTGTACTACAGGATATCCACCACGTTCACTTACACCATTTACAACCTCATCATTTGCTAAAACAGTACCTAACTCTGGACACCAATTAACCATTGTTTCACCAAGATAAGCTATACGATAGTTCATTAAAACTTGTTGCTGTTCTTGCTCATTCATAGCATTCCATTGAGCAGCAGTTAAGTTTAATTCTTCATTTTGAGCAACATTAAGCCCGTCAGTACCATATATAGATAAGTGTTTTATTATGTTGTCTATAGGTAGAGCTTTTTGTAAATTGTTATCAAAATATGATGTAAACATAAGTTGGAAAGCCCATTGAGTCCAATGATAATATTTAGGATCACATGTACGTATTTCACGATCCCAATCGAAACAGAACCCAATTTTATCCAGTTGCTCACGATAACGAGCTATATTTTTTTCTGTAGTTATAGCAGGATGTTGACCAGTCTGAATGGCATACTGCTCTGCAGGCAATCCGTAAGCATCATAACCCATAGGGTTAAGCACATTAAAACCTTGTAAACGTTTGTAGCGTGCATATATATCACTGGCTATATAACCTAAGGGATGTCCAACATGAAGACCAGCTCCAGAAGGATAAGGAAACATATTTAGAACATAAAATTTCTTTTTATTTTCCTTTTCCACAGTTTTATAGGTATTGTTTTCTACCCATTTCTGTTGCCATTTCTTCTCAATGTCGTTAAAGTTGTATTCCATTTCGTTTGTAGTTATTATTTTTCTTGCATTATATGATATAGGCTAATATATATTTACTATTCATTTTTTAGTATGTATTAATGCCTAATATCCTAAGGTGCAAAATTACAAAATCTTTCTGAAAATCATATATTTGAAGTATAAAAAGTGGCAAGATAGATATTAGTTATTTTACGAAATAATATTATCTTTGTGTTAAATCTTTTATTTTAGTGTAGTTTTTTAATACAGTTTTATGTCTAATAAGTAAAAAGATTATATGAAATCCTATCAAAACGAAAACGAGTTTATGTTTATCGTTCGGAAATATAAAGCAACGATATATACAGTCTGCTATATGTTTTCAAGTAATGAAGCAGAGATAGATGATCTTTTTCAGGAGATTATGATAAACATTTGGAAAGGTTTAGCTTCTTTCGAGGGGAAAAGTGATATAAAAACATGGATTTATCGTGTAGCTTTAAATACTTGTATAACACAAGATAAGAAGAAGAAACGGCAGAAAACAGAATCATTATCTATGAATATTAGCCCTTTTATAGATAGCGATATTGATTCTAAGCAGATACAAGCTCTTAATCATCGTATAAGCAGGTTAAATCCATTTGATCGAGCTATAGTATTGCTTTGGCTTGAAAATATGAGTTATGAGGAGATAGGATTAGTTGTAGGTATTTCTACAAAAAATGTTTCAGTACGGCTTTTTCGAATTAAAGAACAATTGAAAAAGATGAAAGATTAACTTAAATAAAAACAAATATTTATGAATAAGCAAGTAAATGAATTAGAAGAGATGCGTAAGCAACTCAATATATTAAAAAGTAAATTATCCAATCAAGAAATTGTAAGTGATAAGATGATACGCCAATCTATGTTTAATAAGATGTCATTCTTTAAAAAATATGAATATTTTTCATACATTGGTATTATTATTAGTTTCTTATCTTTCTTATTTTTAACTATAATATTGAAGACTTCTTGGTATTTTTTCTTTTTTTCAATGGTAGTAATAATTGCAGATATTTTATTGGATAAATGGGTAAATAGTTTTTCAGATGAAGAGTTTCTTTCAGGAAACTTACTTCAGACAGCTCAGCATATAGTATGGCAGCTTAAGTTTCGTAAGTTAACAAATATCGTTGTAGCTGTTATTATATTTGTTATTTGGATACCATGGTTATTATTAGAGCTTTATAATGCTGATATATTTATAATTATAAAGGCGCAAGCAGGAAGATATAAAGATCCTTTTCTTTATGGTTTTATAGTAGGTATTTTGGGTTTGATAATAGGTATAGTTGTTGCTATTAAGATTTATTTTAAGATGCAGCACACCAGTAAAGAGATTATAGAGCAAATAAATGAGTTAAAAGGAGAGGCTTAAGATAATATAAGGGTTATTGTTATTAATAGTATTGCTTATTAATAGCTATATAGTCTTTTTTCTATATCAATAACCTTTTACAATTTTCTTAATTTCATTTAGCTTATTAAGTGCTTCTACAGGTGTGAGATTATTGATGTCTAAACCAATTATCTCATCACGAATTTGTTCAAGTACAGGATCATCGAGCTTAAAGAACGAAAGCTGCATATCTTCTTTGTTCTGTTCAAGTTTGTTTATAGATATTTTATCTTTACTTCCTACTTGTGCATTATCGCTTTCTAATTCACTTAAAATAGTTTTAGCACGTTTTACAATACTTCGAGGCATTCCTGCAATATCGGCAACATGTATACCAAAAGAGTGTTCACTTCCGCCTTTTTCGAGCTTACGTAAGAAGATAATTTTACCATTTACTTCTTTTACAGAAACATTATAATTCTTTATACCATGGAAGTTTTTTTCCATTTCGTTAAGTTCGTGATAATGGGTAGCAAATAGTGTGCGCGCTTTTGCGCGTGGTTGTTCATGTAGATATTCTACTATAGCCCATGCTATGCTTATGCCATCATACGTACTTGTACCGCGTCCTAATTCATCAAATAGTACTAAAGAATGTGGTGTAACATTGTTAAGAATGTTAGATGCTTCTGTCATTTCTACCATAAAGGTACTTTCGCCTAAGGATATATTATCAGAAGCACCTACTCGTGTAAATATTTTATCTACTACTCCTATAGTAGCACTCTCAGCAGGAACAAAGCAGCCTATTTGTGCTAATAGTACTATAAGGGCTGTTTGGCGAAGTAAAGCCGATTTTCCAGCCATATTAGGACCTGTTATCATCATTATTTGCTGGTCATCGTTGTTTAGTAATACATCATTAGGTATATATTGTTCGCCTAATGGCAACTGAGTTTCTATTACGGGGTGACGTCCTTGTTTTATGTTTAAGATATTAGAATCGTCTACAATAGGTCTTATATAATTATGTTCTTTAGATGTATAGTAAAAAGAAAAAACACAGTCGAGATGTGCTATAAGGTTAGCATTGATTTGTATTTGTGGTATAAACTCTTGCATATCATTGATAAGTTCTAAAAAGAGCTTATTTTCTAAAATTAATATACGTTCGTCTGCTCCAAGTATTTTTTCTTCATATTCTTTTAATTCTTGTGTTATATATCGTTCTGCTTGTGCAAGTGTTTGCTTACGAATCCATTCTTGTGGAACGCTATCTTTAAATGTGTTGCGCACTTCTAAATAGTATCCAAATACATTATTGAAACCTATTTTTAAGGAGTTGATACCTGTGCGCTTTGCTTCTTGTTGTTGGATTTTCATCAAATATTCTTTACCATGATCACGAATAGTTCTTAATTCATCTAACTCTTGATTGTAACCATGGGCTATAATATTACCTTTGTTAGTAAGTTGTGGAGGGTCGTTTTGTATTTCTTTTTCTATTCTGTTACGCAAGCTTTCACATAGATTAAGCTGTTCTCCTATTCTTTTAAGTACTTTATTGTCAGCGTGTAAGCATACTTCTTTAATGGGTATAATAGCTTTTAAAGCATTTTTTAATTGTACAACTTCGCGCGGTGATACTCTTCCTACAGCTACTTTTGATATAATACGTTCTAAATCGCCTATACGGTGAAATTGTTCTTGTATTGTTTCGCAGAAGTTTTGTTGTTTAAAGAAATAGTCAACTATATCTAATCTTTCTTCAATAGTTTTTACAGTTTTAAGTGGAAAGACTACCCAGCGACGCAGCATTCTTCCTCCCATAGGTGTGATGGTGTGATCGATAACATTAAGAAGCGATGTCCCTTCTTCGTTTATAGTAGATATAAGTTCGAGTGAACGTATAGTAAAACGATCCATTCTTACGTATTTTTCTTCTTCTATACGTGTTAAGGCTGTTATATGTCGTATTTGTGTGTGTTGCGTAAGCTCTAAGTATTGCATAATGGCTCCTGCCGCAATGATACCATTATGCAGATGATCAACACCAAAACCTTTTAAATTAGTTGTAGCAAAATGTTTTAGTAATTTTTGATTAGCGTTTTGTTCTGTAAAAACCCAATCGTCCATTTCAAAACAACAAAGTTTAGTTCCGAAGTTTTGTTCAAAGTCTTTTTTACATGTTCTATCATATAATATTTCTTTAGGGGAGAAACTTCCTATGAGTTTTTTTACATAATCGTATGTTCCTTCACTTGTAAGAAATTCGCCTGTACTTATGTCAAGGAAGCTAATGCCACATGCTTGTTTGCCGAAATGTACAGCTGCAAGGAAATTGTTTTCTTTATAATTAAGAACATTATCAGTTAAAGCCACACCAGGTGTAACAAGTTCTGTAATGCCACGCTTTACCATCTTGTCCATAGGTGATAAGCCTTTTTTGCCTTTTATCTCTTCTCGCTTCTTTTTAGGGTCTTCTAACTGGTCGCATATAGCTACCCGTTTTCCTGCTCTGATAAGTTTAGGAAGATAAGTATCAAGAGCATGATGAGGGAAGCCTGCCATAGCAATATCACTACACCCTGCACTATTATTGCGTTTAGTAAGTGTAATACCTAATATTTTTGCAGCATCAATGGCATCGTCATGGTAAGTTTCATAGAAATCTCCACATCGAAAGAGAAGGAGGGCATCAGGATGTTTTGCCTTCATTGAGAAAAACTGTTTCATCATTGGTGTCATTCCTTTATCGTTTTTTGCCATTGATATTTATCCTTTCTTATAGGTTAATATAATAATTTATAATACACAAAAATACAAAAATAGAGTTTAAGAAGCAAATCTTTTCACGTTATGCTATGGTAAGATGTTAGGAGCTTTCTACGAGCCTATTTTTATCTCTTTACCTTTTGAGCGCCATATAGCCCATGCGCCAAGCAGTATTAGTGGTATGCTAAGTATCTGTCCCATATCCATAGGTAAGCCTGCTTCAAAAGCCACTTGTAGCTCTTTGGTATATTCTATAACAAAACGGAACACAAAGATAAGGAATAAGCATAAGCCAAAGAATAATCCTGTACCTACCTTTTTAGGGTTACGTCTGTAAATGAAGTAAATTATGACAAAGAATAGTAGGTATGCGATAGCTTCATATAGCTGTCCCGGGTGGCGTGGCTTATTATCTACTTTTATAAAAATAAACGCCCAAGGTACGTTAGTTACTTTTCCAATGATCTCTGAGTTCATAAGGTTACCTATACGTATAAAGCATGCTGTGATACTGGAGCATATACCAAAGAAATCGAGTACCACCCATGTTTTCATCTTGTATCGTTTTATATATAGATATAATCCCACAAGTAGTCCTATCACACCGCCATGAGAAGCTAATCCCTGATATCCTACAAACTTCCATTCTCCATTATAAAGGTGTCGTATAGGAATTATCATTTCTATAATATGATCCCATGAGGTTAAGAAATATTCAGGTTCATAAAACAGGCAATGTCCTAAACGTGCTCCTAACAAAATACTTATAAAGACGTATAGAAAGAGTGGGTCGAACTTTTCGCTGCTATATTTGTGTTTTTTGTAAAGCCACTTCATCATAAAGTAGCCTAATGCAAGCCCTAATAGCCAGCACATTCCGTACCAGCGTATACCTGCAGAGCCAATAGGTAAGAGATATTGGCTTGGGTTCCATGTGATATATAAAGGTAGCATAGTGTTTTTATTGAATGATTTTATTAAACATTAAAGCGAAAGTGCATGATGTCTCCATCTTGTACTTCATACTCTTTACCTTCTATACTTAACTTTCCTGCTTCACGGATTTTAGCTTCCGATCCGTATGTAATGTAATCATCATATTTTATTACTTCTGCTCTAATGAAGCCTTTTTCAAAGTCGGAATGAATAACTCCAGCACATTGTGGTGCTTTCCAACCTTTATGGTAGGTCCATGCCTTTACTTCCATCTCACCAGCAGTAATAAATGTTTGTAGATTGAGTAAGTGATAAGCTTTATTTATTAGTCTGTTAACACCGCTTTCTTCTAATCCAAGCTCATCGAGAAACATTTTTTTATCTTCATAGCTTTCTAATGAAGCAATATCTTCTTCTGTTTTAGCGGCAATAATCATTGCTTCTGCACCTTCTTCTGCAGCAATCGCTTCTATTTGCTTACTATATTCATTCCCATGTTTTGCACTGTTTTCATCTACATTACAAACATAGAGTACAGGCTTGGTGGTTAATAAAAACAAATCGTGAGCAGCTTGTTTTTCCTCTTTGCTATCAAAGGTAACGCTGCGTGCATTTTTTCCTTGCTCTAAAGCTTCTTTATAAGCATTTAAAATGTTTAGCAGTGTTTTTGCATCTTTATTACCTGCAGCAGCTATTTTTGCTGTTTTAGTAATTTGTCCTTCTACAGTTTCAAGGTCTTTTAGCTGTAATTCGGTGTCTATAATTTCTTTGTCTTCTATAGGATTTACTCTCATTCCTCCTTCTCTGACAACATTATCATCATCAAAACATCTTATAACATGAATAATAGCATCACATTCTCTGATGTTTCCAAGAAACTTGTTTCCTAATCCCTCGCCTTTACTTGCTCCCTTTACAAGACCTGCAATGTCTACTATCTCGCACGTAGCTGGTACGATGCGTCCAGGATGAATTATTTCTGCCAACTTGTTAAGTCGTTCGTCAGGCACTGTAATAACGCCTAAGTTAGGCTCTATAGTGCAGAAAGGAAAATTAGCAGCTTGTGCTTTTGCGCTACTAAGACAATTGAAAAGAGTAGATTTACCTACGTTTGGCAAGCCTACAATACCACATTTTAATGCCATATATTGTTTAAACGTTTATTTCTTTATTATGCAAAAGTACATAATAATAATGACAAAAACTATTAATGCACGATGATACTCGCTTTTTTTATCGTACTTTTGTATAATAATTATTATTAAAGGAAATAAAATCTGATGTCAAAAGATACAAGTTTTATGTTAAAAGGGATAGCTATATTAATGATGGTTTTCCTACATTTATTTAATAGGGTAGATGTTGTTATAACACAAACAACTCCTCTTTTGTATATAGGGTCTATTCCTTTTGTTAATATTTTAACAAGAGCTTGTCCACCCGTACCATTTTTTTTAATTTTAAGCGGATATGGATTAGATTATATGTATGCACAAGGTAGGGTTAGCTTTAAAAATCAATTACACAGATTATTAAAGCTTTATATAACATATTGGCTGGTATTATTTATTTTTGTAAGTATAGGTTCCATTTTACGTCCTAATGTTTATCCTGGAGATTTGTATAAAGTTATAGGAAATATAACAAGTTATAATAGTTCTTATAATGCTGTGTCTTGGTTTCTTTTTCCGTATATGCTGTTAAGTTTAACTTCTATTATAATATTTAGAATATTAGACAAGGTAAATAAATACTTCGCTATTATTTTATTTTGTTTTATTTATTTGATAAGTGCTTATATTTATAGTAGGTATATTGCTGTTAAGCAAAGTTATGATAGTGTTTTTGCTCATGTTGTAGTTTATTTTGAATTGATGTTTAGTTTTGTTATAGGAGCATTATTGCATAGGCAAAATATTAAGGGTAAATTGTTTATACGATCTTTAAAAGATAAAAATATTTTATTAATAGTTTGCTTATTAGTATTGGTAAGTAAGTGAGCAAAATTAGTTTACATAAAATATTTATTGTATTTTTCCGTTTTATATGCAATGGGAAAGCCAAAA
>NZ_JBWPJP010000024.1:0-37213 GCF_056583855.1 Prevotella sp. C0209C1
TACAAAAACTTGCAGATATTTGCAAATAATTTATAGCATAATATACTATGAATCAGATGAATATTAGGCTTTTAAGGATGGACTATTTAGCAATAATATAAATGAAAATGATCCAATATTGTTCTGACAAACAAACCTAAAATGAAATGTAACTAAAAAAGATATACATAATATAAATAGCGATAAATAAAACGCTTATCGTTACTATTTTTTCTTATATTTTTTTTTGTTTTAATATTTTCCCATTTAGATTAAAGATAGTAAACAAGCCGTTTTCATAAGTCATAAAAGTAGGCTCATTACCACCTTTTGGAAATGTTATAGAGCCTGTATTAGCTATCAATATGTTTTTTTGCTTAGATAATTCCCAAAGATGAGTGTGGCCATATATAATAGCATCTATTCCTGCTTGTGGCATATGTTCTTTATTATATATATGCCCATGTGTAAGAAAAAGTTTTTTACCATTATCTACTATCAGTGTATAATCTGAAAGGACAGGGAAATGTAGTAACATTTGATCTACCTCAGCCTCACAATTACCACGCACTGCAATAATATCTTTTGCTCTTTTATTTAGCACAGCTACTATTCCAGGAGCATTAATACCCTCAGGGATAGTGTTGCGTGGACCATAATTAAGAATATCGCCTAATATGCATAGCATATCACAATGATTCTTATCATAGAAACTAAGTACCTTCTCAAGAGTAGGAAGACACCCATGTATATCTGAAACGAGTAAGTATTTCATAAAATACAAATATTTTATAATGAGTTGTGTGTTGTAAAATATAAATCTATATCATGTTTTATTAAATAAAATATATTATAAAAACAATATTACATCATATATAAATGATATATTCCACCTGCTAACATCTTAACAATACCTTTCATCTCTAAGCTAAAAAGTAATCCTGTGAGTTTTGAGAAAGGTATTCCTGATTGTATAGAAAGCATATTTATCTGAAGGTCGTTATGCTTTGTTAACGTCGTTATTATACGTTCTTCTTCTTCTGTAACATCGGGAAACAGTGTACGTTCTATACCCTTTTTTCGTGCTATATCAATTTTTGAAGTATCTTCCCATCCCATAGCTTGAACAAAATCGTAAGCACTGGTAATTAGATTTGCACAATTTTTTCTAATAAGGTTATTACATCCTTCACTATATTCAGACCCTACATTACCCGGAAAAGCAAATATTTCTCTATTATAGCTATGCGCTATACCACAAGTTATAAGACCTCCACCTTTTGATGCTGACTCTACGAGTATCGTAGCATCACAACATCCTGCTACAATTCTGTTTCTTTGTACAAAGTTGCGTGGTTTTGGTTGCGTCATAGACATATACTCGGTAAGTAACCCGCCTGTGTTTATCATTTCTATAGCTGTATCCTTGTGAGTAGAAGGATATAACATATCAAGCCCATGAGCCAAAACTCCTATTGTTTCAATACTATTTTCTATTGCAGCACGATGTGCGTAAATGTCTACTCCATATGCTAAACCACTATAAATAACTATCTGTGGACATAAGCTTTTTAGCTCTTTTACAAAAGAGCGAATAAGATCCTTACCATAATTAGTACAATGGCGTGTTCCAATGATGTTTATACATCGTAATGGGTTAAGACTTGCTTTACCCTTATAAAATAACAATAGTGGCGCATCGGGACACTCTTTTAACCGCTGCGGATAGTCAGCATCATTAAAAGTAAATACCCTTATCCCTTTTTTTTCTATAAATTCTAACTCTTTCTCTACTCTTTCTCTAAACAAGTCGATATTCTTCAATGCTTCTATAAGAAAATTAGAAGCATCAGGGATTATATCTTTAATATTATCCTTATGATCTATTATTTGTGAAGCATTCTCTGCTCGTTTATAAAGGTTTAATAACTCTGCTTGGCGAAAGAGTGCCAAGCGAGATAGAAGCATAGTATTTATCGTTTCGGTAGATAACATTTTTTATATAATACTATCGACTTTACACCTTTATTTAAGTACTCCCGAAAAAGCCTTATCATAATCTTCACTCCAACCTAATTTTCCATTTATCAAGGTAACAAGGTCGACATCAGCATGAAAACACAACTTTTCATCATTAGCACGATAAAGATCGTGATTAAAAACCCACCTTAATCCTTTTTTTGTTAACCCCATTCGAGAGATAAACTCATCATCACAACGAAGTGGCACTTTATATGTTAGTGCCATACGGGCTACTACTGCATCAACCCCTTTATCATGTAAATCGGAAAAACTAACACCCAGCGACTTTAGAAAACGGTGTCTGGTATGCTCTGTATAATGCAGATAATTAGCATTATTTACTATACCTTGTATATCACATTCATAGTCGCGAACCTCCATTCTGGTTTCAAAAATATAATTATTTTCTTTCATCGTTATAATTGTTAATAATATTTTTTATATATACTATATTCTCTTTAAATATTGATAACCTATTCTGCATCGCAAACAATCCTTACTATCACAATATTTTTTCTTAAGATGTATAAGAGCTTGTGAATCTCCTGCTGTTTCTATTTTTAAGCCTACATCACGCCACATACGAACAATATTGTTGTTTTCAGCGTTAAGCTGATCTAACAAAGAGAAGGCTTTTTCTATTAATAGGCTATTATCTTTGTAATGTCCGTAAGCAAAGAGTATTGGCACTATTGTGTTTATAATTATCACATCAATAGAATTACTTGATAAATGCTTCTTCTTCTCAGTGCTTTCTGCCCCAAAAGTGTAGTGTGTTTGCCAATATTTACTAACTTCTGTTTGTAAAATTTTTCTCAATTCTTTTATAGTTTCACACGAAATAATATTTGACAAACCTGCTTTTTTACAGAAATATAAATATGATAGCTGTGCTATCTTTATATGAGGAAAGTTTTGAGGGCGCAATCGAAGGAATTTCCATAAGGAATAAGATATTGGCTTTGCTCCAAACTTATGCGACAAAAAAGAAAATTCACTACTCAGTTGCTTATAATAATCTTGTTTTATAGCTTCTTCTCTATAACGTTCTGGTATTGAAAGAGGATCGAGCAAACCAGCCATTCCTAAGAAGAACGATTCTATTTGTAGAAGATTATCACGATGATGTCCTACTGTTTTTTGTAAAGAGAATTGTTTAGCCCACTGTTCAAAAACCTCACCATTAATACCAAAACCATAGTTTCTTGCTAAAGTTACAAAATAAGCATCTTCCCACGAACCATCCATTTGCTTTACTCTCAAGACAATATCTTCTGCCTTTTGCTCTAAACGTTCTGTTTGTAAAACACTCATCCAAGAATGAAGAGTTATTGTAGAAAGCGAAGGAATAATCTTATAACATGGTGGATAGGTATCGTTTTTTATTAACTCTTCATAGTTTTGTCTTACCTCTTTTGGTATTTCTAATTTTATTTGTGGTGGATTATTACCCGAAAGAGTTTGCACCTCAGTGTCTATAGTACTTGCAACATGTAGTATTACATTGTTATAGTTTACATCAAGATGATGTTTATGCAAATACCAATCAGTAGATTTTTCATGTATCTCTACATTTCCTACCCATAATGTATTATCTATTTTTATCTTTGCATTAAAGAAATCGGGTCCTGCGTCAGTGTTTAGCAAGCCCGTGTCAATTACTTCCACTATCTCGTTGTTAGTAGTTCGTAATCCTATAAGTGGGAAAAGCTTATGCTTCCATACATAATGGAGTAACTGTTCCATTTAGATTTTAATAATTTAAAGAGGTTGACAAAAATACAAATAAAATCTAATAAAATAACTCCTTTCATTATATTATTTCTTATCATTGAAAAAAATATAATTAGCTATAAGTTATTACAAGTAAAAAAACTTCAGCTTACTAAAGTCTTCTTATAGGTTTTCATAAAAACAATATCATTCCATTAATAATATACCTTTTTATCTATGTATAACAATTTATACAGAAAACTACTTTTTTGTACACCTCTTGTATAATGTTTAATCTTAGCAGGCACTTAAAATAAGTTATTTTTTTTGTGATATGTATCAAACTACTTACCTTTGTATATTATTAAATAAAAGGAAATATGAAGATAGCACTTATAGGTTACGGCAAAATGGGGCATATGATAGAACAAATTGCTCTTAATCGTGGACATGAAATAGTAAGCATCATTGATGTAAATAATATAGAAGATTTTGACTCTCCTGCTTTTGCTTCAGCTGATGTAGCAATAGAATTTACTAATCCTAAAGCTGCTTATGATAATTACCTTCGTGCTTTTGCACATAATATAAAAGTGGTAAGTGGTTCTACTGGGTGGATGAATGACCATAAAAACGACGTGGAACGTCTTTGTAAAGAAGAAGGAAAAACTCTTTTTTGGGCAAGCAATTTTTCTATAGGAGTGGCTATTTTCTCTGCTGTAAATCGCTATTTGGCTAAAATTATGAATAATTTTCCACAATATGATGTCGAAATGGAAGAGGTTCATCACATTCATAAGCTTGATGCACCATCAGGAACAGCAATTACTTTAGCCGAGGAGATAATAGATCGTATAGATCGTAAAAACAAATGGGTAAAAGGTGTACAACACTTAGCCGATGGTACTGTTATAGAAAGTTGTAACATAAAAGACAATGAGCTTCCCATTGCCTCTATACGTACAGATGAAGTTCCTGGTATTCATACTATCACCTACGATTCTAAAGCCGATCAAATAACCATCACTCATGATGCTCATAACAGACAAGGTTTTGCTTTAGGGGCAGTACTTGCAGCAGAATATACTAAAAATCACGAGGGATTACTTACAACAAGCGATTTGTTTAAGTTTTAAACATCATGTTATAATAACATTACTTCTTAAGAGATAAGTACATATCTTTTTTATAACAAAACAAAAAAGACAAATGATAGATAAAGAAAAAGCAAAGCTCAACCCACGAAAACAGTGGATAAAGTTTATTTTTGTAACTATTCTCTATTTACTTTTCCTATACTGGGTAGGCTCATGGTGGGGATTGATAGTGTTACCTTTTATATATGACATTTATATTTCTAAAAAGATAAGATGGCAATGGTGGAAAGAAGCAGAAGGTCCTGTTCGGTTTATAATGAGCTGGATAGATGCTCTTGTATTTGCTCTTGTTGCAGTATATTTTATTAATCTGTTCTTCTTTCAGAATTATGTTATCCCCTCTTCATCGTTAGAAAAATCTCTTCTTACAGGTGATTATCTCTTTGTTTCAAAGGTTAGCTACGGTCCTCGCATACCAGAAACACCGCTTACAATGCCTCTCACGCAGCATACTCTACCTATCTTTAACTGTAACAGCTACATAGAATGGCCTCATTGGGAATATAGACGTGTAAAAGGATTTGGCAAAGTAAAGATAAACGATATTGTAGTCTTTAATTACCCTGCAGGCGACACCATCATGAGTAATCCTAATTACTCTGCGCAAGATTATTACCAAACAGCCTACACCTTAGGAGAGAGCCTTATGGCACAACAAAATCCAAATATCAATCTCGCACATATGTCCCTTTTGCAACAACGTGCTTTTTTTACAAAAGCATATGAAAAGGGTAGAAGCTATATTGTTAACAACCCTGCTATATACGGAGTACTTGAAACACGTCCTACAGATCGCCGCGAGAACTATGTGAAACGCTGTGTTGGACTACCTGGGCAAATATTACAGATAAAGAACAGAATAGTATATATTAATGGTAAAGCTAACAAAGAGCCTGAACATGTACAATATACTTATTTCATTAAATGGAAAGGTATCACTACCACAGAACTGGCAGATGAAAATAATGCCGACTTTAGAAAGGCAAACGGCATAAGCAATGAAGATATTTCAAGTTTGGCACGTTTACATGGATATGATCTTGAAAGTGGATTAGTATTAAATAGTAATGTGTTACGCCAGTTTGATGGATATATGCCACTCACAAAACATGCTATTGCTGCGCTTAAGAAAAAAGGTTGGTTAGCAGCTATTCGTCCTGTAACAGATAAAGATATATATAATGGGCCAAACTATCCTCTTAACGCTTATACTAACTGGAGTAGAGATAACTTTGGACCTATTTGGATACCTCAAAAAGGTAAAAGTATTAAGCTAACCTTAGCTAATCTACCTGTTTATGAGCGTTGTATTAAGGTGTATGAAAACAACAATTTAAAGGTTAAAGGCAATAAGATATTTATTAATGGTAAGCAAACAAACAGCTATACCTTTAAAATGGATTATTATTGGATGATGGGAGACAATAGGCATAATTCTGCCGATAGCCGTTATTGGGGGTTTGTACCTGAAGATCATATAGTAGGAAAGCCTATTTTTATCTGGTGGAGTAGTGATCCTGACTATAAAGGTCTTGGCTCTATTCGTTGGAATCGCTTGTTTACTTGGGTTGATAATATTAAATAATTATCAGTATGATATATATTATACTATAATTATATGGATAAGGTCTTACTCAGTACCACTTATTTTGGACCAATACAATGGTATCAAAAAATTTATCGATATAAAATTGTTGCTATAGAGCAATATGAATATTTTTTGAAGCAAACATATCGTAATAGATGTGTGATACCTACCACTAATGGTGAGCAATCTCTAACCATTCCTGTGGAAAAGTTTGAACATACAAAATGTTTAATACGCGATGTACGCATAAGCGATCATGGCAATTGGCAACGTATCCATTGGAATGCACTAAAATCAGCTTATGGTGAAAGCCCCTTCTTTGAATATTACGAAGATGATATATATCCATTTTTTAAAAAGAAATGGAGTTTTCTTTTTGATTTTAATATAGAAATAACATATAAGATATGTGAGTTATTAAACATTTCGCCTAATATCACCTTCACTGACGAATATGTTTCCAATCCATATAACGATACAACAGATTTGCGTGAGGCTATTCGCCCTAAGCATCCACTTATCGATTATGATTTCATACCGCAGCCTTATTATCAAGTATATAAGCAAAAGTATGGTTTTAAGCCTAACATGAGCATTATAGACTTATTGTTTAATGAAGGTAATGAGGCTATTTTTTATTTATAACCATACCAAATAACCATATAGAAACAAGACTTGTTTGATATGTAAATATTAAACAAGTCTTGCTATTATATATAACAATAAGTATTCTTTATTTTGTCATTTGCTTTATTTATCTAATTTCCATGATACTCCATCTTTTGTATCTTTTACCTGAAAACCTGCCTCTGAGAGAGCGTTACGTATCTGATCGCTTACTGCCCAATTCTTTTCTGCTTTAGCTTTTGCTCGAAGCTCTAATACCATATCTACCACTTTACCAAAAGCTTCTTCACGCGCTTCATTATTTATACTACGCTCATTGCGCAAACCAAGTATATCAAAAGCAAAAATATTCATTACTTCTGTTAGCTCTTTACTATCGCTTAATGATATCTGTGCTTTATGGTCTATCAAAAGATTTATAACATGACAAGCCTCAAACAATAAAGAAATAACGGCTGGTGTCATCAGATCATCATTCATCGCATCATAACACTTCTTACGTAAACTATTTACAAACATCTTTGTATTAGCGTCCGATTCGGTAGATGTTTGTATTTTTTTAAGGTCTTCGATACCATTTATGAGCTTTTCATAACCTTTTTGTGCAGCCTTTAAAGCATCGTTAGAAAAATCGACAGTACTTCTATAATGTGCAGAAATTATAAAGAAACGAATAGTCATAGGTGAGTAAGCTTGATCTAAACTCTTATGTTTACCTGAGAAGAACTCATTAAGAGTAATAAAGTTTCCCAACGACTTACCCATCTTCTGCCCATTAATGGTTATCATGTTATTATGCATCCAATATTTCACCATATCATCTCCTTGAGAAGCCACTGCTTGTGCTATCTCGCACTCATGATGTGGGAAAACAAGATCTATGCCTCCGCCATGTATATCAAAATGATTCCCTAAATATTTACGCCCCATAGCAGTACATTCACAATGCCAACCAGGAAATCCTTCGCTCCATTGTGATGGCCAACGCATAATATGTTCTGGCATTGCACGTTTCCATAATGCAAAGTCCACCTGATTTCTTTTCTCACTGACACCTGCTAACTCACGTGAATTATTAATCATATCATTAAGATTACGCCCTGACAAAACACCATATTTATGCTTTTCATTAAACTTTGCTACGTCAAAATATACACTTCCATTACTTTGATAAGCATAACCATTATTTATAATCTCTTCTACTAATTGTTCTTGCTCTATGATATGACCCGTAGCGTGAGGCTCTATACTGGGAGGTAACACATTGAGAGCATGCATAGCATCATGATAACTATTAGTATAATGCTGTGCTATCTCCATAGGTTCCAGTTGTTCGAGGCGTGCTTTTTTAGCTATTTTGTCGTCTCCCTCATCAGCGTCATGCTCTAAATGCCCCACATCGGTAATATTTCTAACATATCTCACCTTGTATCCTATGTGCTGAAGATAGCGAAACAGTATATCAAAAGTAATTGCTGGACGTGCATGCCCTAAATGTGGATCACCATATACTGTAGGTCCGCATACATACATACCTACATGAGGTGCTGCTATAGGTTGAAATAACTCTTTCTTACGATGAAGTGTATTATAAATAACTAAATCTTGCATAGTGCTGTTCTATTTTATCTTTTATTGCAAATTTACATAATTACTTCATAAAATCCAAATAAGCTTTTGCAAACTCCCATATTACTATACCTGCAGTAGTACTTACGTTAAGTGAATGTTTTGTACCAAACTGTGGTATTTCTATACTATTATCGCTAAGATCTACTACTGTTTGCTTTACACCTTTAACCTCATTGCCCATTATTATAGCATATAAAGAGTGAGGGGTAAGTATTTTGGAAAGATCTTGTAGCTTAACAGAACCTTCTACTTGCTCTACACAGTATACATAATAGCCCTGGTCATGTAATGCGACAATAGCATCTTCGGTACGAGTAAAGTATTTCCATTCTACAGAATCTTCTCCTCCAAGTGCTGTCTTATGAATTTCAGCATTTGGAGGTGTTGCTGTAATACCACAAAGATATACAGCCTTTATACGAAAAGCATCACCTGATCTGAATATACTTCCTACATTATATAAGGAGCGAACATCATCAAGCACTACTACAAGGGGTAATTTCTTAGCTTCTTTAAATTCTGCAAGCGATAACCGCTGCATCTCTATGGTGCGTAGTTTGCGCATTTTTTCTTTATTATTGCTTTGTGCTAAAGGCTATGGAATATGCCTTAATTTGTTTAACCATAGATAAAAGTCCATTACTACGTGTCGGACTTAAATGTTGTCTAAGTCCTATCCTCTCTATAAAATATAAGTCGGCTTCCATGATTTCTTTAGGAGTATGCCCACTTAGCACACGTATTAACAGAGCTATAATGCCTTTAGTTATAAGTGCGTCAGAATCGGCTGTAAAGAAAAGCTTACCATCTTCATAATCGCATTGTAACCAAACACGACTCTGACAGCCATCAATAAGATTTTGCTCACTTTTATATTTTTCGTTCAGAGGCGACAGATCGTTACCAAGATCTATAAGCATTTGGTATCTATCCATCCAATCATCAAACTCTTCAAATTCTTCTATCACTGCATCTTGAGCTTCATTTATAGTCATATTCTTTTAGTTTTTAATCGTTGATATCCACTTTATCTATTCTAAACAATTTATCATTGGGACGTACTTTGTTGGGAACAGGTATTGAAACACGTGTGCCTTGCTCGGCTTTCTCTACAGGCTGAAGATCAAAACGTATCTCTTCTGCATTTAAATACATAGCCCCCGTAGTAGGTCCTGTTATTAAAAGTTTGTCGCCTTTTGTAAAAGTGTTACTCTGAACAGACACTTCGGCAACACCTATTTTTGAAAAAAACTTTATCACCTTACCCACCTGAACCTTCTTTTCTGTAGCTTTATTACCATAATTCTTAGTCCATTCTCCTAACTTTTGTCCTTGATAATAACCGTCCCAAAAGCCACGATTAAAGACTCGCGACAAACGTTCATCGAGTTCCTTTTTCTTTTCTTCGGTATATGTACCACTAAGCGTAGCCTCAATAGCTTCCTTATAACAACTTACTACAGTATAAACATATTCAGGCCCTCTTGCGCGTCCTTCTATTTTAAACACTCTTACCCCAGAGTCCATCATACGATCAATAAAACGAACAGTCTTTAAATCTTTCGGGCTCATTATGTACTTATTATCAATTTCCAATTTATTACCCGTTTCATTATCTGTAACAGTGTATGACCGACGACATATTTGCGTACATTCACCACGATTAGCAGAACGATTGTTATCATGTAAGCTCATATAACATTTGCCTGAAACAGCCATACAAAAAGCTCCATGACAAAACATCTCTATTCGTATAGGCTCACCTTTAGGACCTGTTATGTTCTGTTCTAATATCTTTCGATGTATCTCTTTTACTTGATCCATATTCAATTCTCGTGCCAATACTGCTACGTCAGCAAACTGTGCGTAAAATTTTAATGCATCAATATTAGAAATATTAAGCTGAGTTGATAGATGTACTTCCATTCCTACCTGCCTACAATACATCATTACAGCTACATCACTGGCTATTACTGCAGTAATATTAGCATCTTTTGCTGCATCAATAATTTCGTGCATAGTGTTAATATCTTCGCCATAAATAACTGTGTTTACTGTAAGGTAAGTTTTTATATTCTTTTCACTACAAGTAGAAGCTATTTCTTTTAAATCGGTTGTGTTAAAATGATTAGCTGAGTGAGAACGCATATTTAGCTTCCCTATACCAAAATAAATAGAATTTGCCCCTGCTTTAATAGCAGCAGCGAGCGACTCCCTCGAACCTACAGGAGCCATTATTTCATATTCGCCAATGTTATCTACCATTATCCTATTGTTGTTATCTAATTCTCTGCAAAGGTACAGAAAATGACCTTACATTAACAATATTAACACCTAAAATACTACAATTCTAATAAAGTTTACACTTAATTAATAGCAATAATAGCTAAGGTTGTAAAAAGCAAGATCTAAACCTTTCGTGGGACCGCAAGTAACAGGGGGCATGCAGAAAGTGATACCTTTACATAATAAAAGTTTATCTGAAAGTATAAACTTTTACTAAAAAATCAAATTCTTTGCTACTAATATTTTTTTTTGCTTAAATTTGTTGCAATTTCAATAAATAAAACTAAACCTTATGAAACGAACTTTTTCAATTTTATTTTTAGCATTTTTGCTTTGTTCATGTTCACAAACCGAGTCTACAGATACACAGGAGCCCTCTCAAATGATTGAGGTTAGTATGACAAGAAGCGATTTCAATCTTGCGTATCAAAAGATTAGTTCTATTGTTCATGTGGGAACTAGAGTTTCTGCAAATATGTTAACAGAAGAAAAGGCAAAAGAAGTTTTTAAACCATTTACCGAGGAAGGACTAGCTATAAGAGAACAATTAATGCAAAGTTCCGACTTTCAAGAGTTAAGTGAAAGTGAACAAGAATCTATCAAGCAGTTATCTGAAAGTCAATTAGCAGCAATGGTTGTAATCTTTTCGAGTTTATCCGAAACAACTACAGACAAACCTATTGATCCAAAAGATCTAATTCCATCCGAAAGGATCACAGCAGAAAAAGTAGGACGATGCGCTTTGAGCGCAAGTGGTATTACTGAGATACGTGATATACTTAGGAAGTCAATTACTGATTCTGGATTATATAATATCGTAAAAGGGACTAAAATGCTTATCAACGCAAAGACCCTTGGACAAATGGCAAAAGCTATAGCAAAAAGATACCTAGGCTATATTGGAGTTGCTATTTTCATTTATGATTTTTCTAAATGCCTGTACGATGCTAACCACAATATGGAAATAACTTCTGATTCAAGAGATGAAACAACGCATCCCAATGGTCGTATCCCTCAATCAGGTGTTCCAAGTAGTAGTTATATAGATTCTATAAAAAGCAACACACCTAAAAATACCACTACTTCAATAGATCCCTATGCATCTATAAATGGTAGTACACATTCAAATAGTAGTACACATTCAAATAGTAGTACACCTATAGACGACATCAATACCCCTTACCATCCAACTATAGAGGAAATGACGCCTATAGAAAGTAATACAACAATAGAAGTCATACACCTATAGATTATTAATATTACAAGTTACTTTTGTAATACTACAAACTTTACGGCTATGAATTATAAGAAAATAAATGAAATATTATTAACATTATTTTACGTAGGTGGTCTTATCTACTATTTCTTTTTTGAAGATAATAGACTTTTCGAAATAATATTATTTATAGTTGGTGCTCTATTCTTTATTTCTTCATTTGTAGTAATTTACTCTTTGCTAAGAGCTAATGATATGAACTGGCGACAAACAATAAAGGAAAATAGAAGTTATTTGCTTTGGGACATTCTACCATATATTGCTATTTTGGGCTGTAACATTATCGGTTTCATTATATATAAATTTATTGCTGACAACTAAAAGTTCTTAGAAACCTAAAAAATGAGGATGTGCAAAACTTAAGGTAATCCTGAAAGTTTAGTTGTCCAACTTTCAGGATTAACCTCAAACCTCTTTTTTGAAAGTCCTTGCTCTTAATTTGTAATAAAGCAAGCCTAGCCTATATAAACTCCGTTATATTTACCTTGATTACAGAAGGTAAATATAACTTTTTTGAAATTGCCTATTTGCAAAGTATTTACTACCTTTGCAAGCTAAATATTAAGTAAAGGGAACGAATGAAAAAACTCTATATAGAAACTTATGGCTGCCAAATGAATGTGGCAGATTCTGAGGTTGTAGCATCTGTAATGAAAATGGCAGGATATGACGTTTGTGAAAAAGAAGATGATGCAGATGCTATATTTATTAATACTTGTTCAATACGTGAGAATGCAGAGAACAAAATATATAACCGTCTTGAGTCTTTACACGCAGAGAAACGCAAGGGTAGGGATCTTATCTTAGGAGTATTAGGCTGTATGGCAGAGCGTGTAAGAGATGACTTAATAGATAATCATCATGCTAATCTTGTTTGTGGTCCAGACTCTTATCTCAACCTTCCTGATATGATAGCACAATGTGAAAATGGCAATAATGCATGCGATATAGAGCTTTCTACAACAGAGACTTACCGTAACATTATACCACAACGTATAGGAGGTAATAAGGTTTCAGGCTTTGTCAGTATTATGCGTGGTTGTAATAATTTCTGCCATTATTGTATAGTTCCCTTTACACGAGGCAGAGAACGTTCACGCGATGTAGAAAGTATACTTCAAGAAGTAAACGATTTGAAAGAGCGTGGTTTTAAGGAGGTAACCTTGCTTGGGCAAAATGTTAATTCGTATGGTCTGCTTCCTAATGGCAAGCGTCCAAAGAATGGCACTTCATTTGCAGAACTATTACAAAAGGTAGCACAAAGTGTTCCAAATATGCGGGTAAGATTTACGACCTCTAACCCTGAAGATATGACAGAGGATATTCTTCATGTTGTAGCTCAAGAGGATAACCTTTGCAACCATATCCACTTTCCTGCACAAAGCGGTAGTAATACTGTTTTAAAAGATATGAATCGCAAATATACACGTGAAGAGTATTTAGAAAAAGTAGCTGCCATACGGTCTATTATACCTAACTGTGGGCTAACCACGGATATCTTTGTGGGGTATCATAATGAGTCTATTGAGGATCACCATCAAACTCTCGATTTAGTGCGTGAAGTGGGATTCGACTCTGCTTTTATGTTTAAATACTCAGAGCGTCCAGGAACATATGCAGCTAAACATCTACCTGACAATGTTTCTGAGCAAGAAAAGATACGTAGACTAAACGAGCTTATCCATTTGCAAACGCAAATTTCTGCAGAACAAAACAAGAAAGACGAGGGTAAGGAGTTTGATATTTTAATAGAACGATTTGGAAAACGTAGTCATGATCAGTTAATGGGACGCAACCCACAAAACAAAGCTGTAGTTATCCCTAAAGGTAAACACCATATTGGCGACACTGTTCATGTACGCATTATAAGCTCTACGAGTGCTACATTAATAGGAGAAGAGGTTTAAAATAAGTTAGAATAGAATGAAAAGATATTTATTTATTTGCAGTTCTATTCTAAATATTATATATTTGTGGAGGTTATGAATGAATTTATAAAAGTATTACGCCGTTTTGTACCACCTTACAAGAAGTATCTTGTAATGTCGATCATATTCAACATACTATCAGCGTTATTGAATGTATTTTCTTTTGCAACATTAATACCTATTCTTCAGATTTTGTTTAAGGTGGATTCTGGTACGAGCACTACACACGCCATACCTTGGAACAGCATCAATTCATTAGATTCACTTGAAAAAGTTGTTTCAAATAACTTCGATTACTATACGCAGATTTATATTACCAGTTGGGGACCTACCACTACTTTATTAATCATAGGGCTTACGCTTGCTGCTATGACTTTTCTTAAAACAACATCCTACTTTCTATCCTCAGCTTACATTATTCCTATAAGAACAGGCGTTGTCAGAGATATTCGTAATCAGCTTTATAAGAAAATAACATCTCTATCATTAGGATTTTTTAGCGAAGAGCGCAAAGGGGATATTATTGCACGCATGAGTGGTGATGTACAAGAGATAGAAAATTCTATTATGTCATCACTGGATATGCTATTTAAAAATCCTATTTTAATCATTATTTATTTCACTACACTTGTTACTATTTCATGGCAGCTTACATTGTTCACCATAATCTTTGTTCCTATTTTTGGCTGGTTTATGGGTTTTATAGGGCGTAAGCTAAAACAAAATAGTATCATGGCACAAGCTCTTTGGAGCGATACCATGAGTAGAGTAGAAGAAACTTTGGGCGGGCTTCGCATAATAAAAGCTTTTTGTGCTGAAGACAAAATGAACGAACGTTTCAATAAAGTAAACTCACAATATCGTGATGATATTACAAAGGTTAATATAAGACAACAGATGGCACACCCCATGAGTGAGTTTTTAGGTACGGTTATGATTATTGTTGTATTATGGTTCGGTGGTATGTTAGTACTTGGGCAATATCCTGTAATCAGTGGTCCTACCTTTATCTATTACCTTGTAATACTTTATAGTATAATAAATCCACTAAAAGAGTTTTCCAAAGCAAGTTATAATATCCCTAAAGGTCTTGCTTCTATGGAACGTGTTGATAAGATACTAAAAGCAGAAATAAGCATTAAAAGCCCCGAAAAACCACTTTCTATTAATAGCTTTGAACATCAGATAGAGTTTAAGAATGTCAGTTTTGCTTATAGTGATAAATATGATGCCGAAGGTAAACCTATATTACATTGGGTGCTAAAAAATATTAACCTTACCATTCCAAAAGGTAAAACCATAGCATTGGTAGGGCAGAGTGGTAGCGGAAAGTCTACTTTACTTGATTTAATTCCTCGTTATTATGATGTACAAGAAGGCGAAATACTTATTGATGGTATAAATATTAAAGATCTTAGTGTACATAATTTACGCCAATTTATAGGTAATGTGAATCAGGAAGCTATACTTTTTAATGATTCTTTTCGTAATAATATAGCCTTTGGAGTAGATGAAGTAAGTGAAGAACGGATAATAGATGCAGCAAAGATAGCTAATGCACATGAGTTTATTTTAGCAAGTGAGAAAGGATATGATACAAATATAGGAGACCGTGGAGGACGCCTTTCTGGTGGTCAAAGACAAAGAGTAAGTATTGCCCGGGCTATTTTGAAAAATCCTCCTATACTTATTCTCGATGAAGCAACTTCTGCTTTAGATACAGAAAGCGAACGTCTGGTGCAAGATGCACTATTTCGCTTAATGAAAACTCGTACTACTATTGCTGTAGCTCATCGCTTATCTACAATAAAAAATGCAGATGAAATATGCGTACTACATGAGGGGCAAATAGTAGAACGAGGCACACATGACGAACTAATGAGCATAGATGGCTACTATAAAAAGCTACATGATATGCAGGAAATATAATAAAAAATATGCTTAAATTACTAAAAACAAATTCACAAAGATGTATCTTTGCACCTTTAATAAGCGTGATACTTAACCTTATTATTGCCTTTGCTATATATTTTATAGCAAGAATAGAATTTTTATTAGAAAATTATAGCTATTTTTCAGAGGGTATTTCCACATCTAACTTAGTATCAATATTTTTTGGAGGATATATCTTCGATCGCTCTGCGATAGCATATACCAATATTTTTTACATTGTTTTGATGCTCTTCCCTCTATGGATAAAAGAATGTAAAGCATACCATTTGATATGCAAATGGATATTTATTATTATCAACTCCTTTTGCTTTATTCTAAACCTTTGCGACTCTGTATACTTCCCTTACACTCTGCGTCGCACCACTATTAGTGTGTTCCATGAGTTTAGTAACGAAAATAATCTTGCTGATGTTTTCATAGGAGAGATGCTTGTTCACTGGTATTTAATCTTGCTTACCATTATAGTTGTTTTCCTTTTATGGCGCCTTTATGTTACTCCCCATATATCGGCAAATCTTTATTCATCTATAAAAGCTAAGATAAAGTTTGGTATAGTACAGCTTTTATGTTTAGCTTGTATTACACCGTTTATAATAAGCTGGTGCCGTGGAGGTTTTGCTTCAAGTATTCGGCCTATAACAATAAACAATGCCAATGAATATGTTAAACGTCCTACCGACTGTGCCTTAGTACTTAACACTCCATTTTCTTTAATCAGAACAATTGGCAAAGATGTCTTTAAAGTACCTAATTATTTTGCTAATATAAAAGAAGCTGAGAAAATTTTCAGTCCTATTCATTATCCAAAGCCAACACATCCGTTTAAAAAGAAAAATGTTGTTATACTTATCGTTGAAAGCTTTGGGCGTGAATATATAGGTGCTTTTAATAAAGATTTAGAAGGAGGTAAGTATGGATACACACCTAACGTAGATAAATTAATTAATAAAAGCATGGTTTTTAAATACTCTTTTTGCAATGGAAGAAAGAGTATTGATGGTATGCCTTCCATACTTTGTGGCATTCCAATGTTTAAAGAACCCTTTGTATTAACCCCTGCATCTATGAACAATTATACCAGTATGGCTGGTCTGTTAGCAGCTAAAGGATATAGTACATCTTTCTTTCATGGTGCCATTCGTGGGTCTATGGGGTTTCTTGCATTTTCTAAAAAAATAGGCTTTCAGCAGTATTATGGAAGACAAGACTATGACGCAGACCCACGTTTTGGCGGAGAAGACGATTTTGATGGACATTGGGGTATCTGGGACGAACCATTTTTACAATACTGGGCTGCTAAGATAGGAGAAATGAAACAGCCTTTTATGACCACTTGTTTCACTGTATCAAGTCATACCCCTTATGTTATTCCTGATAAATATAAGAATATATATAAAGAGGAAGGATTAGTCATTCATAAATGTATACGCTATACAGATATGGCTATAGGCAAGTTTTTTGCTGTAGCACAAAAACAACCTTGGTTTAAAAATACCATCTTTGTAATAACATCAGATCATACTAATCTGAGTGATCATAAACAATATCAAACAGATATAGGTGGTTTCTCTTCACCTATTATTATATATGATCCCAGCAAAGAAATAAAACCATGTATGAAAAATGGTATCGCCCAACAAATAGATATTCTTCCTACTGTGTTGAGTGCCTTAGGTTATGATAAGCCTTACTTATCCTTTGGTTGCGACTTGCTTACTACACCTATGAAAGAGACCTATGCCGTAAATTATCTAAACGGAATTTATCAATATTGTAAATATGGATATACACTTCAGTTTGATGGAAAACAAACAATAGGAATATACCGTTTAGACGATAAATTAATGCAGTATAATCTAAAAGGTAAAGTAAAAGAACAAGCTCAAATGGAAAAAGAGTTAAAAGCAATTATACAGCAATATATGTATAGAATGGTCCATGACAAACTGAAAGCTGGTAAATAATAAATATAGATAATATATATATAACCAAGACGTTTATGTTAAAAATTCTAATAAAGCAAACAATTTTTTGTTTGCTTTTTGCTGTAAAGTAATGTAATGTGTATATTTGTAACACATTATGTAGTTTATTTTAATGCTAAATCATAATTCAAACTTAATAAAAATGAAATTAAAACAATTGCTTTTATTGTCTTTTTGTTTTATAACAGGGATTATATCCGCTCAGCAAATGGGTACTATTCCTGCAAATAAGAACGTAAGACAGGGTAAATTAAGTAATGGTCTTACTTATTATATTTTACATAATGAGTGGCCAGAACATGTTGCTAACTTTTACATTGCGCAGCGGGTAGGGTCTATTCAAGAAAATGACAAACAACGCGGTTTAGCTCATTTCTTAGAACATATGGCTTTTAATGGTTCAGAACACTTCCCTGACTCTACATTATTAGAGTTTACTCGCAGCCTTGGTGTTGAGTTTGGTTCCGACCTAAATGCTTACACAAGCATTGATCAAACAGTGTATCGCGTATGCAATGTGCCAACAAAACGCCAAACAGCACTCGACTCTTGCTTATTGATTCTAAAAGATTGGTCGAATGGTCTAACACTTGCCGATAAAGAAATAGACAAAGAACGTGGTGTTATTCATCAGGAGTGGCAGCTTCGCTCAAACCCTATTATGCGTATATACGAACGTGTTCTACCTAAGATGTATCCCGGCTCTAAGTATGGTTACCGCTTGCCTATAGGCCTAATGAGCATAGTAGACAACTTTCCTTATAAAGATTTACGCGAATATTATAAGAAATGGTATCGTACAGACAACCAATGTATAATAGTAGTAGGCGATGTAGATGTAGATCATATTGAAGCACAAATAAAGAAGCTATGGGCTAATGTTACACTTCCTACAAATGTTGCCAAAGTAATAGATGAAAAAGTGCCTGACAACAAGAATGCTATCTATGTTGTTGATAAGGATAAAGAGCTGCAATACACCCTTATTGGCATTGCTATGAAGCATGACGTCTTCCCTGATGCACAAAAAAATGACCAAAGTTATTATATCGATACATATGCTAAAGATATTATAACAAATATGCTAAACCAACGTTTAAGCGATTTATCTCAAAAAGAAAACTGTCCTTTTACTAGTGCTGGTGCAAATGTAAGTAATTATATTTTATCAAAAACAAAGGACGCGTTCCAACTTAGTGCACGAGCTAAAGAAGGAAAAGACTTAGAAGCATTAGCTGCAATATATCGTGAAGCCCTACGTGTACGTCAATTCGGCTTTACTGCTACAGAGTATGAACGTGCAAAAGCTGATTTTTTGTCAGCAATAGAATCGGATTATTTAAATAGAACTAAGAAGAGTAACAATTCTTACGGTAACGAATTACGTGACCACTATTTATCTAATGAGCCTATTCCAAGCCCAGAAGATTATTATCACATAATGAAATCTTTAGTAGGACTCACAGCTTTAAACGTTAATGTAATAAACGCTTACGCTAAAGAGCTTATCTCTGACAAAGATAGCAATATGGTTAGCTACCTATTTGAACGTGAATTAGCTGGTAAAAAGTATATTACAGAAGCACAGATGGCACAAACTATTAAAAATGTACGTGCTGAAAAATTATCTGCTTGGGTAGATAATGTCAAGCAAGAACCATTACTTGATGAAACTAAATTACCTAAAGCAGGCAAAATTATTAAAGAAAAAGAGAACAAACTATTAGGTTACAAAGAGCTAACTTTAAGTAATGGTGCTAAGGTTATTTTAAAAAAGACCAACTATAAAGATAACGAAATACTCTTTGAAGCTTATTCTAACGGTGGTAAAAGTCTTTATGGAGCTAAAGATTATGCTAACTTACAGCTTTTTGAGCCTTATATGTCTACCGTGGGTGTGGGCAATTTTAGTAATCAGGAAATGCCAAAAGTATTGGCTGGCAAGCAAGTTTCTATAGAATTAGGCTTAGGGTTACAAACTCAAAGAATGAGCGGTTTTTCCGTTCCTAAGGATTTAGAAACAATGATGCAATTAGCTTACTTACATTTTACAGACTTACGTAAAGACGAATCTTCATTCTCTGCTGCTAAAGGTCAGCTTGAACAAGCTTTGAAAAACAAAGATTTAATGCCCGAAAGTGTCTTTTCTGACTCTTTATCTGTAACATTATACAATCATAATCTTCGCTTTGCCCCATTAACAGCAGCTACTTTGAAAAAAGCAAGTATGGACAGAGTTTTAGAAATATGGAAAGAGCGATTTGCTAACCCAGCACAGTTTACTTATATGTTTGTAGGCAACTTTGATGAAGCTGCACTTCGCCCACTTATAGAAAAATATATTGCTTGTTTCCCAGCTGCCAAGAAAGAAAATTATATTTATTTTGATCGTATTCCTAACGGCAAACGCATTAATAAGTTTACCCGTAAGTCTGAAACACCAAAGGCTATAGCTTTTGATATTTGGAGAAAAGAGTTAGCTAACACGTTAGATAATGATGTAATGACAGATGTAGCAGGTCAAATCCTCACAATGGACTATCTTAAGAGTATTAGAGAAGATGCAGGAGCTGCTTACTCTGTAGGTGCTAATGGGGATTTGGTAAGAGAAGGCAAGAAATTCTTTGCCCAGATTCAGGCTTACTGCCCAATGGATCCAGCTAAATCTACACTTGCAGTAAAACTACTTGATGAATGTTTCAAAAAGAATACTATAAAGGTAGATGATGACAAGCTACAAAAAATAAAGGATAGCATGCTAAAGAATGCTGATATCAATGCCAAGAATAATGGTTATTGGAAAAATATCTTAGAAGTCTTTGATGTTTACGGTGTAGACCTTTATACTAATTATAAGAATACTGTAAAAGGGTTAACATCGTCTAAGATGGCTAAATTTATTAAAGATCTTTACTCTGCCGACACTCATGTAGAAGTAGTTATGACTCCAGGCAAGTAAGATAAACATATTTTTCTTTCTTTGTTCACAACAAAGAAAGAACACATAAAAAGAGTTATCATTGTAGATAACTCTTTTTGTGCTTTTATAATATCCACCTAATCTTTTAAACAAAATTAAATATTCACTATTTTTTTACTTTATACTATTCGTTTTCTGTAACTTTGCATCTTAATATTTGAACTTTAGTAAAAGTAATTATGGCATATTTATTTTCATCAGAATCAGTTTCAGAAGGTCACCCAGATAAAGTTGCAGATCAAATAAGCGATGCTTTGTTAGATCAATTTTTAGCTTATGATAATAATGCACATTGTGCTATTGAGACATTTAACACAACAGGGCAGGTTATTATTATGGGAGAAGTACGCTCTAAAGAGTATGTTGATTTACAAACTGTAGCTCGTAAAACAATTAATAATATAGGCTATACTAAGGCTGAATATCAGTTTGATGGTAATAGTTGTGGTGTTTTATCAGCCATTCACGAGCAGAGTGACGACATTAATCGTGGTGTAGAAAATGGTGATGATGAAAATCAAGGAGCAGGCGATCAAGGCATGATGTTTGGTTACGCTTGTAACGAAACAGATAATTATATTCCTGTAACTTTAGACCTTGCTCATCTTCTTATGACTACTTTAGCAGCTATTCGTAAAGAAGGTAAGCTCATGACCTATCTTCGCCCCGACTCAAAGAGTCAGGTTACTGTTGAATATAGCGATGATAATATCCCACAGCGTATAGATACCATAGTGGTATCTACACAGCATGACGATTTCATTAAGCCTTCAGATAGCTCAAAAGAAGCTCAGTCTAAGGCAGATGAGGCTATGCTTGCAAAGATTCGTAAAGATGTTATTGAAATATTAATACCACGTGTTAAGGCTCAGATTACATCTACTAAGGTATTATCTCTTTTTAATGATAATATAAAGTACTTAGTAAATCCTACTGGTAAGTTTGTTATTGGTGGTCCTCATGGCGATACAGGTCTTACAGGTCGTAAAATAATAGTAGATACATATGGTGGTAAAGGTGCTCATGGTGGTGGTGCTTTTTCTGGCAAAGACCCCTCTAAGGTAGATCGCTCTGCTGCATATGCTTCACGTTATATTGCAAAAAACATGGTAGCAGCAGGTGTCAGCGATGAAATATTGGTACAACTATCTTACGCTATAGGTGTAGCAGAGCCTGTTAGTGTATATGTAAACACCTATGGACGTTCTAATGTACAATTATCAGATGGTGAGATTGCTGAAAAGATAAAGTCTATGTTTGATCTTCGTCCTAAGTCTATTGAGCGTACATTAAAGCTTCGCCAGCCTATGTATCTTGAGACAGCAGCTTACGGACATATGGGAAGAAAGAACCAAATAGTGAAAAAACATTTTGAAAGCCATTACCATGACAAAAAAGAAATGGAAGTAGAGCTTTTTACATGGGAGAAACTTGATAAAGTAGATGATATTAAAAAGATTTTCGGATTGTAACTAACTTTAATGGTAAATACCGATTCTCTTACCCTTCCTTCTACACTCTTGCTATCAAGAGTAGGTAGTACGAAAAAGGTAATGATGGATAAAAATTCTAAGAGCCAATCGCCTACCGATACTTTGGGAATAAGAGGTTTAAAGACGCCAAAGCCATTTAAACTTTCTAATTTGCATTTCGAAGAAGAAGGATATTTTAAGGGTAACAAATATTTTAAGCTCGAAAAGAACAGCGTTTGGTATGGTCCTGAGCTTGGCGACCCTGTACCATATACGCTAAGTACTGACAATACACTATCTGGTGTATTGTTGGTTTGTTTTATTTTGGCTATGTTCAGTTTTTCTGTTTCAAGAAGTTTTATAATCAGTCAGATACAAACTTTTTTTGGAGCATCACGTAGTATGCAAGTAAAAGCAGAAAGCATATCTGAAGGAAGGATAATGCCACTACTATTATTACAAACATCTTTACTCCTTGGTGTTATCTTTTTTATTATCTGGGGGCATATATCTGGGGCTGTATGTAATAATGATGCACAACTTGTCAAGATAGCTATATTCTTTGCCGAGTTTGTAGGTTATTTCATTATTAAACGTTTTTTTTACTCTGTAGTAAACTGGACTTTCTTTGAAAATGAGCAGAGCCGTAATTGGACAAAGGCACGTCTCTTTTTAAACACTATAGAGGGGATATTACTTTTCCCCTTGGTTTTGTTATTGGTATATTTCAATTTATCTTTTCATATAGCCATTATTTATAGTGCTTTCGTTGTCTTTTTTGTTAAAATCCTACAGCTTTATAAAAGCTATATTATCTTTTTCAGCAGAAGAACTATCAGTTTGCAAATAATTTTGTACTTTTGCACTTTAGAAATAATACCATTAATACTTTTATGGGGAGTTTTAACTCTAACAGGTAACTATTTGAATATAAACTTTTAGAATGCGATGATAAAGAAAATATTGGTTTCACAACCTAAACCAACAAGCGATAAATCGCCCTATTATGATATATCTTCCGACTTAGGTGTGGAATTAGTTTTTAGACCCTTCTTTAAGGTTGAGGGGATTTCTTCTAAAGAATTTCGTCAGCAAAAGATCAATTTGTTAGATTATACTGCAGTAGTTTTCACCTCTCGTCATGCAGTGGATAATTACTTTAAGTTGGCAAAAGAGTTGCGTATCACTATACCAGAAGATATGAAATACTTTTGTGTTATTGAGACCATAGCTCTCTATATCCAAAAATATGTGCAATATAGGAAGCGTAAAGTGTTCTTTGGCAATACTGGAAAAATAGATAGCTTGATACCTTTAATGCAAAAGCATAAGAATGAAAAGTTTTTAGTTCCACAAAGTTCTGTTCATAATAGTGCTATTTCTTCTTTGCTTGAGGCTCATAAGTTAAAGCATACAGAATGTATAATGTATCGCACTGTTACTAATAACATGTCAGAAGAAGAGGTCAAAAATTTTGATTATGACATGGTTGTTCTATTCTCTACGACGGGTGTAAAAGCCTTAAAAGAAAATGTTCCTGGTTTAGAACAAGGCGATGTTAAGGTAGCTGCTTTCGGTTCGGCTACAGCTAAAGCTGTAGGAGACTTAGGTTATCGTTTAGACCTTGAAGCACCTACAGCGCAACACCCTTCTATGACCGGTGCTTTAAAGGCGTATTTAGAGGCAAATAATAGGGTAAAATAATGTCTATTTTATACACAGATGCATGTTCAAAACTTATATCTTCGGAACGTAAGCCATCTATGTTTAAGTTCCGTAAAGCTGAACGCCTGTGTAGTAAAAAACAAATAGAACTGCTCTTTGAGGGTGGTGCCAGCAAATCAATGACGGCATTTCCCTTAAGAGCAGTTTTTCGTTTTATACCTAACGAAGCTGTTCAAAACAATAAAAAAGCAGAGCTTATCAATAACAACGTTAATACCGTCGATGCTCAGGTACAGCTGCTTATTAGTGTTCCTAAAAAGTTTTTTAAAAGAGCTGTAAAGAGAAATCGCATAAAACGACAAATACGTGAAGCTTTTAGAAAGAACCGTTCGTTACTTAACACGGTGCTTACCTCTTATAAAGATAAACAGCTACTTATAGCCATGATATGGCTTGATGATAAGCTATATAGCTCTATTCAGATAGAACAACGTGTGTGCCACTTAATGAAACGTATAGGAGAGGTAGAGATATGAAATCATTAAATGATATAAAAGGCAATTGGATAAAAAAGATTATACACCTTTGTTCGTATAGTCTTTCCATATTATTATGTATACCTATTGTGTTTTATCAACATTTTATCTCACCATTTACACCACCTTCATGCCGTTTTACACCGTCCTGTTCTGTCTATGCTAAACAAGCTATCATGAAACATGGTCCTATAAAGGGGCTTGCATTAGCTATTTGGCGCATCTTACGATGTAACCCATGGGGAGGAAGTGGTTATGATCCAGTACCATAACCTAATATTATAATATCCAGACTAATAATAATAAATAAAGATTTTGCATATAACCCTAAAACAATAAAGCAATGAAGAACTTTGTAGAAGAACTACGTTGGCGTGGAATGTTGGCACAGATGATGCCAGGTACGGAAGAGTTTTTAATGAAAGAAATGGTATCAGCCTATTTAGGTACTGACCCAACTGCCGACTCACTGCATATCGGACATCTGTGCGGCATAATGATGTTACGCCATTTGCAGCGTTGTGGCCATAAGCCTTACCTACTTGTTGGTGGTGCTACGGGTATGATTGGCGACCCTTCCGGTAAGAGTCAGGAACGCAATTTACTTGATGCTGATACCTTATACCATAATCAGGAAGCTATAAAAAAACAGGTTAGCAAGTTTTTAGATTTCGATAGTACTGAGCCTAATAAAGCTGAAATGGTTAATAATTATGATTGGATGAAAGACTTTACCTTTCTCGATTTTGCTCGTACCGTAGGTAAACATATTACTGTAAACTATATGATGGCCAAAGATAGCGTTAAGCGTAGATTAAACGGTGAGGCTTCAGATGGGCTTTCTTTCACAGAATTTACATACCAACTTCTACAAGGTTACGACTTTCTTTATCAGTATCAGCATTATGGCATAAAGTTGCAACTTGGTGGTAACGATCAATGGGGTAACATGACTACTGGTTCAGAACTTATCCGACGTACCCTCGGAAGTGAGGCTGAGGCTTATTGTCTCACTTGTCCACTTATAACAAAGGCTGATGGGAAAAAGTTTGGAAAAACCGAAAGCGGCAATATATGGTTAGATCGTAACCGCACTACCCCTTATGCCTTTTATCAATTCTGGCTCAATGTCTCTGATGATGATGCTGCAAAATATATCAAAATATTTACTTCGCTCGATCAAACTACTATAGAAGCACTGATAGAAGAGCATAGTGCTGACCCCGGTCGACGTATTCTTCAGCATCGTTTAGCAGAGGAAGTTACTCGTATGGTTCACTCACAAGAGGATCTTGATATGGCTATTGCTGCATCAAATATCCTCTTTGGCAAAAGTACTAAAGAAAATTTGTTACAGCTTGACGAACAAACCTTTACTGATGTTTTTAAAGATGTACCTCATTATGAGATAAGCAAAGATGTTTTAGGACAGCCTGCCGTTGAGGTTATGAATCAGGAAGGCATGAATATTTTCCCATCAAAAAGCGAGATGCGCAAACTTGTAAAAGGAGGAGGAGTAGCTCTCAACAAAGAAAAACTTACTGCTTTCGATCAAGTTATTACAGCTAATGACCTCATAGATGGTAAATATCTTTTAGTGCAAAAGGGTAAGAAAAACTACTCTTTAATCATTGTAAAATAATAAAATTATATTTACATAATATGCAAACAGGGTATGAAAAATAACTTTTCATACCCTGTTTGCATATTGTTATTACCTACATTAAATGCTTAAAGATTAACTCCTTAAATATAACACTATACTGTTTAAAAAGAAATACATTACACCTTTGGAAGAAATTTAATCTATTTTTGTTTCATTTTTAGTTTATTTTTCTATCAAAAATAATCTATTTTCCATAACTACAGTTATTCCCTTATATACAAAAATAATATTTTTTTACTTTTAAAAGATTATCTTTTACTTTTCTTCTGCTTCCATCTTACGCAGTAATATTAAGGCTTTATTTTCATTATCTTCCATTATTTCACGTTCTCCTGGCCCTTTATCATTTATACCACACAGATGTAAAATACCATGAATAATAACACGTTCCAATTCGTTTTGGTATGTCTTTTTAAATAGTTCTGCGTTAGTGCGTACAGTATCTATAGATATAACAAGATCTCCACTTATTGTGTTTGCCTCATCATAATCAAAGGTAATAATATCAGTGTAGTAATCGTGCTTAAGATATTCATTGTTTATCTGTAGTATCTTTTCATCATTTACAAACATATAGCCTATATCTCCCGTTTCATAACCATGACTTTTTGCCACTGCTTTTATCCACTTAGAGATTAGTCTTTTCCTTATTTTAGGCATCTTAACGCCTTCAGCACTATATGTTATCATATTTTTTTTATTTTGTTTTTTATAATTTCTTATAAATATAATTATATCTTATCGTCCTTATAATATATATCCATCTGGTATATAAGGCTTAACGTCTTGACCAAAGTGTATTAATTCCCTAACTATACTTGAGCTAATGCTAGATAGCGATGGCTCTGTAAAAAGTAATATCGTTTCTATTCCACCTATCTGCTTGTTTATATCAGCTTGTTCTCGCTCATATTCAAAGTCTTTTACACTTCGTATTCCTTTTATTAAATATTGAGCTTGTTCCTTCTGTGCAAAACTTACCGTAAGACCAGCATAGGCTTTTACTTCTATTTTGGGCTCGTTAGCATACAAAATAGCTATTTTTTTCACCTTTTCCTCAGATGTCAGCATTGATTTCTTATGTTCGTTTATCCCCACTGCTATCACTATTTTATCAAACAAGGGTAAAGCACGTTGTACTATAGACGCATGTCCTATTGTAAAAGGGTCAAAACTACCTGCAAAAATACCTATCTTCATACACTTTTGATGTTTTTGCAAATATACATTAAAATGAGCAGATAACCAAAGAAGCATTATTTAAAAGAATAATAAGCTATAATTAAAAGCCGACGCAGATACATATTTTTACAAACAAAACAATTAGCTTATTTATATATCAAAGTTATTAGATTATCTTTGTTAAATAAATCTTGAGCCACAGTCTGAATATCACTAACTGTAATATTATCAATATATTTATATAGCTTTTGAGTATCCTTTAACATACCATAATGTAAAAATAACTTTCCAAAATCTAACGCATAAGCCTCTCTGTTATCAGCAGCAATACCTATCTGTCCCTTTATTTGCCTTTTTGCCTTAGACAGCTCTTTATCGGTAAGCGGTACTTCCATTATTTTGTTTAGCTCTTCCCTAATAAGATTTAAACAAGTATCTACATCATGGGAATCGCAACCAAAGTATATACTCCATATTCCAGCACTCTCATAAGTAGCCATTGTGCTCTCAACGGTATATACTAATCCGTTTTTCTCTCGCAAACTAAGATTAAGACGTGCCGACATACCAGGACCTCCTATAATATTATTAAGCAGATAGAGTGGCATATAACGTTTATCATGTATGCTATAAGCATGTGTACCTATCATGACATGTGTCTGATGTGTATCTTTATTTATTATAATAGGTGATGTTATGCCTTGTGCGTAATGTGGTATAAGCATTGGTGGCTTTACTTTTTTACGCGGTTTTATATTAGGAGTATACTTGCTTAATAATGTAACAAGCTGCTTAAATGAGATGTTTCCATAAGCATAAAATATAGCATTATCTGGGCGATAATATTTCTTTGTAAAGCGTAAAGCGTCTGCTGTAGTAAAACTTCTTACTGTTTTAGCTTCACCAAGTATGGCATGACCTAAAGAATGATGCCGAAAGATAAGATTCTCAAACTCATCGAAGATAAGTTCTGAGGGAGAATCATTATACAATTCTATCTCATCACAAATAACCTCTACCTCCTTATTTATTTCGTTTTGAGGATAAGTACTATTAAAAACAATGTCGCTCAACAGATCAATAGCCATTTCTACATATTCATTTAGAATAGCAGAATAATATACCGTTTCGCTTTTTGTGGTATAAGCATTAAGATCAGCTCCTACATCTTCCAAATAATTAATTATATCGAGTGAGTCTCTGTGCTTTGTACCCTTAAACGTAACGTGTTCACAAAAGTGAGCAAGCCCCTCTTCGCCTATAACTTCATCTGAAGTTCCTGCATTAATTTCATAACCACAATATACCACATTAGCTTCTGAAGGTAAGTGGATAATGCGCAGTCCGTTATCAAGTGTTGCTATATTATACTTCATAAGATATATGCAAAATTAGGAAAAAAGATTTAAAAGGCTTTGAATTTCCCCTAAATAGCAGTAAATTTGCATAATAATAATGTATTTAGAGTGTGCTTTGTGTTGAGTACATTGTTAATAAAACATCAAAAATTAAATAGTAATGCGTAAAATAATTGGCATTGGTGAAACTGTTTTAGATATTATTTTTAAGGACAGTAAGCCCATAGAAGCTGTACCTGGAGGTTCCACTTTTAATGCTATCACCTCTTTAGGTAGGTGTGGTGTAAGTGTGTTTTTTATATCCGAGGCAGGTGATGACAGAGTGGGGCGTTACATTTTAAGCTTCCTTAAAGATAATGGAGTGGACACAGGAAATGTAAATATGTCTAATGGGTTTAAATCGTCTTTATCACTTGCTTTTCTCAACGAGCATAATGATGCTGAATATATCTTCTATAAAGATGAGGCATATAATCAGCTCGATTTCAAACTTCCTGACATTCAAGCTGACGATATTATCCTTTTTGGGTCATATTACGCCGTTAACCCTATGCTTAGAGCTCAAATAGTAAGTTTGCTTGATTATGCACGCAGAAAAAAAGCTATTATCTATTATGATGTAAATTTTCGTCCATCACATCGTGATGAAGTAATAAAAATAACACCAAACCTGCTCGAAAATTTCGATTACGCAGATATTGTAAGAGGTAGTAAAGAAGACTTTGAAACATTATACAAGCTAACTGATGGAGAAAAAGTATTCAACTCTTATATCTCCTTTTATTGTAAACGTTTTATTTATACACAAGGAGCTAACCCTATAGAGGTGCGCGGTGATCATAATTTTGCAAAGTCATACCCCGTAATAAGTAGCAATATTGTAAGTACCGTTGGTGCTGGAGACAACTTTAATGCTGGCTTTATCTATGGCTTACTTAAATATCACATTACAAAAGACATTTTAGATAAAGGCTTAACAGAAGAACAATGGGACGCATTAGTAGCTTGCGGACAACGTTTTTCTGAAGAAGCATGTAAAGGGATATTCAATTATGTGAGCAAAGACTTTGGCAATAAGATGCGAATAAAATAAAATTTAATACAGAAAAATAAAATTTAATATAATATATGAAAGAAATCGCTAACAAAGTATATTATGTAGGTGTAAACGACCGCCATAAAACTCATTTCGAGGGTCTTTGGCCACTTCCATACGGTGTAAGTTATAACTCATATTTAATAAAAGACAAAAATAAGATTTGCTTAATAGATACAGTAGAAGTAGACTTTTTTATGCAATTCTTAAATAATTTGCGAGAAGTTATTGGCGATTCTCCTATTGATTATGTAGTCATTAATCATATGGAACCTGACCATTCAAGCTCTTTAGCTTTACTTAAAAAGTATTATCCCGAAATAAAATTAGTGGGTAATAAGAAAACTTTTGAAATGGTAGCAGGATTTTATGGCATAAAAGAAGATACTCTTGAGGTGAAAAATGGTACATCTTTATCTCTTGGAGATTATACATTGAAATTTTATCTAACACCTATGGTACATTGGCCAGAGACAATGGTAACATGCTGTGAAGGACCTTCTAATTTCCTTTTCACGGGAGATGCTTTTGGTGCTTTTGGTGCTTTAAATGGTGCTATAGTAGATGATGACATGGATACAGAGATGTGGTGGGACGAAATGGTGAGATATTATTCTAACATTGTTGGAAAGTATGGACTACAAGTGCAGAACGCTTTAAAAAAGATAGCAGATCTTTCCATTGAATATATATGCTCTACACATGGTCCTGTTTGGCATAAAGAGGTGAATAAAGTGATAGAAATATACGACCATTTATCTAAATATGAAACAAATAATGGTTTAGTTATTTGCTATGGATCTATGTATGGTAACACTGAACAAATGGCAGAACTTATAGCAGAAGGAGCTTCTAAAACCGGATTAAAAACCATAAAAATACATAATGTTTCTAAGATACATCATAGTTATATTATAAAAGATATATTTAAATATCGTGGACTTATTATGGGCGCACCTACATATAATGCCGGTATTTTCCATGATATGGAATCGCTTTTGAGCGAGATTGAAAATCGTGATATTAAGAATCATTACCTTGGTTACTTTGGTTCCTTTGCATGGGCACAGAAGAGTGTAAAAATACTTGATGCTTGGGCAGAAAAAAATAAATACTTTGAAGTAGTGGGAGAGCCTGTAACTATGAAACTTGGAATTAGTCCAGAAATAAGAGAAAAATGCTTAAACTTAGGCAAAGAAATGGCTAATAGATTATTAAACTAAAATATTAAAAAGAAAGGATTAAAAGCTTACGAACTGTAAACAACTATACTTTTAATCCTTTCTCTTTACATTTATATCTATATTAGTTTAATAACAAACAGGTGAATCATCTATAATATCTTTCTTTTTTTCCTAAAAATCAACTTTGAATAATAACATATAGCTTGCACTTATATCTTCTTTTTTGTATTAATACTTTACCTTATATTCATATATTGTGTAAACCTTTTCATTTTAAAGTTAATACTTTTCTTTTATAATATAGAGTAGAATATGTATCTTTTGTTTATCTTTGTAGTATCCTAAATAAAATAAGGTTAAAAGAATAATTACATCTAAATAAACAAATTAAGCGCATTATGAAAAAGATCAGTTTGATTTTATCAATCTTTCTTTTTGCTTTGCCATCTATAATGATGGGACAAACAGTAAAATCACCTAATGGAAAGGTCAGCGTTACCTTTTCTTTAGAACAAAATGGTGTCCCTACTTATGAGATGAAATACAAAGGAAAGACAGTTATAAAGCCATCTCACTTAGGACTGGAGTTAGCTAAAGATAAGCATGCAAGTAAAGGATTAGAAGAAACAAACCTCATGGACGGTTTCACTAAAACTAACTATAAGGTGTCTACTTTCGATGAAACGTGGACACCAGTGTGGGGAGAAACAAAAACTATTCGTAACAATTATAATGAATTGGAAGTAGACTTGAGGCAAGAATCAAGTAACCGCAATATAACTATTCGTTTCCGAGTATACGATTGTGGTATGGGATTACGTTATGAATTTCCACAACAAAAAGACTTAAACTACTTTATAATAAAGGAAGAACATACTCAGTTTGCTATGACTGGCGACCATATTGCATTTTGGTTACCTGGCGATTACGACACACAAGAGTATGAAACACAAATATCAAAGCTATCTGAAATACGTGGAAAGATGAAGAAAGCTATAACAAGTAATGCTTCACAAACACCTTTTTCACCTACAGGAGTACAGACATCACTACAACTAAAAACAGCAGATGGATTATATATAAATATCCATGAAGCAGCTTTGATTGATTATCCAGCAATGCACTTAAACCTAAATGATAAAACCTTTGTTTTCGAATCGTGGTTAACCCCTGATGCTGTTGGCAATAAAGGCATGATACAAACGCCTTTTAACACACCTTGGCGTACAATAATGGTAAGTGATGATGCACGTGAAATGTTATCAAACAACCTGATACTTAATCTTAATGAGCCATGTAAAATAAAAGACACAAGCTGGATTCACCCTATAAAATACTGTGGAGTTTGGTGGGAAATGATTGCTGGAGGCAAGCCATGGGCATATACAGATGAGTTTGTTTCAGTAAAATTAGGACAGACAGACTTTACTACAGCTAAGCCAAATGGTCGTCATCCTGCTAATACAAATAACGTAAAGAAGTATATAGATTTTGCTGCTAAGAATGGTCTTCAGGAAGTTTTAGTAGAAGGTTGGAATATAGGTTGGGAAGACTGGGTAGGACATTGGAAACGCGATGTATTCGACTTTGTAACTCCTTACCCTGATTTTGATATTAAAGAACTAAATGATTATGCTCATTCTAAAGGTGTTAAGCTTATGATGCATCATGAAACTTCTGGTTCAACAATAAACTATGAGCGCCATATAGAAGCAGCTTATAACCTTATGAACAAATATGGTTATGATGCAGTAAAGAGTGGTTATGTTGGTGATATATTACCACAAGGAGAGTATCATTATAGCCAACCTATGGTGAATCATTATCTATATGCCGTTCAACAAGCCGCTAAGCATCACATTATGGTGAATGCTCATGAAGCAGTTCGCCCTACAGGCTTGTGTCGTACCTATCCTAACTTAGTAGGAAACGAGAGCGCTCGAGGTACCGAATTTGAGGCTTTTGGCGGTAGTGAGCCATATCATACTGTAATTTTGCCTTTTACTCGACTTCAAGGAGGTCCTATGGACTATACTCCAGGCATATTAGAAACTAAGCTATCTAAATGGTGTGACAATCCAAGTTATGTACATACCACTTTGGTAGGTCAATTAGCTTTATACTGCACTATGTACAGTCCGCTGCAAATGGCTGCCGATTTACCTGAAAATTATGAAAAGTATGCTGATGCATTTCAGTTTATTAAAGACGTAGCTGTTGACTGGGACGACTCTAAATACTTAGAGGCTGAGCCTGCACAATATATTACTGTTGCACGAAAGGCTAAAGGAACAAACAACTGGTTCATAGGTGGTAAATGTGATCAGAATGGACATAAGAGCACAATAAAACTCGATTTCTTAGATAAAGGTCGTAAGTATAAAGCTACAATATATACCGATGGCAAAAATGCTAGTTATGATAAGAACCCTTCTTCATATATTATTACTAAAAAAACATTGAAGCGTGGTGATACTCTTAATATTACCGAAGCTCCCGGAGGAGGCTTTGCTATAAGTTTGATAGCACTATAATATAAAGCGTAATATAAATATTAAACGCCTGAAAACATATTGTTTTTAGGCGTTTAATTCTTTTTATACCTCTTATAGTTCCTTTATAGCAAGATGATAAGATAATAATTTTATATAGATTAAGAACTATTTATACATGTTTCTTTTGTGCTAATGAATAATTTACTTAATTTTGTAAAGAAAATAAGCGTATAATTCTGTTTAGTATATACATTGTTATAATGTATTCTAAGTAAGAAAAATTATAAATTACCTAAATTATTTCTTTATTAGTATGAGACTAATTATTGAGCAAGATGTTTCTAGCCTATCGCAATGGGCATCTGAGTATGTTATCAAACGTATTAATTCCGCTCAGACAACTGCGGAAAAACCTTTTAAACTGGGGCTCCCTACAGGTTCTTCACCATTAGGAATGTATAAAAATTTGGTTAAGGCTTATCAAGAAGGTCGTGTTTCTTTTGCCAATGTAATCACTTTTAATATGGACGAGTATGTAGGTTTACCTGAAGAACACCCCGAAAGTTACCATTCTTTTATGTTTTCTAACTTTTTTAATCATATAGACTGCCCAAGAGAGAATATTCATATTCTTAACGGTAATGCAGAGAATTTGGAAGACGAGTGTAACCGTTATGAAGAAATGATAGCTCAAGCAGGTGGTATAGATCTCTTCATTGGTGGTATAGGCCCTGATGGTCATATTGCTTTTAATGAGCCAGGTTCATCATTAGTATCTCGTACTCGTGTTAAAACTCTAACACAAGACACTATCATTGCTAATGCTCGTTTCTTTGACAATGATATAACTAAAGTTCCAAAACATGCTTTAACAGTAGGTGTAGGTACTGTAATGGACGCTAAAGAGGTGCTCATACTTGTTAATGGTCATAATAAGGCACGTGCTTTGCAAGCCGCAGTAGAAGGTGGTGTAACACAAATGTGGACAATCAGTGCACTTCAGCTACATCAACATTCTGTTATTGTATGCGATGAAGCAGCTACTGACGAATTAAAGGTAAGCACTTACCGCTACTTTAAAGACATTGAATCAAAAAATTTATAATTTATAAAAAAACAAACACAAGATAATAGCAAGAAGAAAGGAAGTGATTTATGAGACTTAATCTAAGTGAGGAGATTGTTTTAAATAGTGTTTCTGAAGACTTCTATCGCCCTAAAACAGCCGTAGACCGTTCTGAAATTACACGCTTTGAGAAGATATATACCGACATTTATCCATCTATAGCTGAAGGTACACGCTTTTTAGCTAATAGTATTGCTACCCAGATTAAGAAAAAAGCATGCGAAGGCAAGTATTATGTGTTGGCAGCTGGTACAGGTTTATCTCTAACCCCAGTATATGAAGAGCTTATTCGTTTACATAAAGAAGAAGGCCTTAGCTTTAAGAATGTGGTAGTATTTAATGCTTATGAGTATTTTCCTCTTAACGAAAAAAGTAACTATAAGAGTATTACTCAATTACGCAAAAAGTTTATAGACCACGTAGATATAGACCTACAAAATGTTTTTACACCTGATGGAACTATTCCTCAAGAACAAGTACAAGAGTCTTGTCGCTTGTATGAGCAACGCATAAAAACATTTGGTGGATTAGATGCAGCTCTTTTGGGTATAGGCCGTAGTGGTAATATTGCTTGTAATGAGCCAGGTTCAAGCTTAGCTTCTACCTCTCGCTTAATACTGCTTGATGCTTTATCACGTCAAGAAATGACTATGAGTTTCGGCTCTTTAGAATCAGTTCCCCCTTGTAGTATCACAATTGGAATAAAAACTATATTATCTGCAAAGAAAGTGTTTATTGCAGCATGGGGTGATGAGAAAGCAGGCATTATCCAAGAGATGGTAGAAGGATCTGTTACCGATAGCATACCAGCTTCTTTCCTTCAAACCCACGAGGGTGCATGTGTTGTAACCGATTTAGCTGGTGCTGCTCGTTTAACCCGTATTGTTCATCCTTGGCTTGTAACATCTTGTAAGTGGACAGACAAGCTTACTCGTTCTGCCTTAGTTTGGCTTTGCGGTATTACCAAGAAACCTATTTTAAAACTCACTAATAAAGACTATAACGAAAATGGTCTAAGCGAGCTGTTAGCTCTTTATGGTTCAGCCTACAATGCTAACATTAAAATTTTTAATGATCTTCAGCATACTATCACAGGTTGGCCAGGAGGAAAACCTAATGCAGACGACAGTAATCGTCCTGAACGTGCCAATCCTTATCCAAAACGCGTTATAGTATTCTCTCCACATCCTGATGATGATGTTATTTCTATGGGTGGAACACTTCGTCGTTTGGTACAACAGGGGCATGAGGTGCATGTGGCTTACGAAACATCTGGTAACATAGCTGTAGGTGATGAGGAGGTAACTCGCTTTATGCACTTTATAAACGGATTCAATCAGCTATTCAATAATGCTGGTGATGAGGTAATAAGAGGTAAGTATAAGGAGATAAAAGAGTTTTTAAAAAATAAGAATCCTAATGATATCGACTCGGTAGATGTCCGCACTATTAAGGGCTTAATTCGTCGTTGTGAGGCACGTATGGCGTCCAGTTATAATGGCATTCCGCTTAGTCGTGTTCATTTTTTAGACCTACCTTTCTATGAGTCTGGCAAGATAGAGAAGCTCCCCATGAAAGAAGCTGATGTTAAAATAGTACAGAAACTATTACAAGAAGTGCAGCCACATCAGATATATGTAGCTGGCGATTTAGCAGATCCTCACGGCACTCATAGAAAGTGTACTAATGCTGTTCTTGCTGCTTTAGACGAGGAGAAGAAAGCAAATGCTAAATGGTTAGACGACTGTCGTGTATGGATGTATCGTGGTGCATGGGCAGAATGGGAAATAGAAAACATTGAGATGTGTGTACCTATGAGTCCTGAAGAGCTCCGTGCTAAACGAAATTCTATCTTACGCCATCAAAGTCAAATGGAAAGCGCACCTTTCTTAGGCAATGATGAACGTTTGTTTTGGCAGCGTGCAGAAGACCGTAACCGTGGCACAGCTGAGCTTTATGACAAATTAGGCTTAGCTTGTTATGAAGCTATGGAGGCTTTTGTACAATATCATTTACTATAATAATTATCCTTATAATACTTAAAACACTATCTTTTTCCGATAAAAACATAATATGTTTTCCATAAAAAGGATAGTGTTCAGAATGAAAAATAAACTATTTTTGCGGTAATTTTAATTTATTTTTACTGCAAAAATAGTTTATTTTTATTTTTAATGATTAATCATTTATTATTAAAACAATTATCGTTTACTAAATAAAAAGTATCTACTTAGTCGTCCCTTAAAAACTATATTTCAGCATAAAGTTTGTACTGACAAGCTTTATGCTGATTCTTTTTATAAGGCA
>NZ_JBWPJP010000025.1:0-35570 GCF_056583855.1 Prevotella sp. C0209C1
CTTGCAGATATTTGCAAATAATTTATAGCATAATATACTATGAATCAGATGAATATTAGGCTTTTAAGGGTGGACTAATTAATCTTTGGGAGACTGCGGTCGCCAGAGTAAAGCGACTACCGATAAAAAGAAAGCAAGCCTTGGTACCTCATAATGGCGGATCCAAAGCTTGCATGAAAAGTTCTTGCTTCTGCAAATAACAAACTATTATTTCCAAAATATCTGCATAATCATGTTTTTGATTATGCCATTGTCTAATTTTAAAGATAATGGCTTTGCCAAATCATCAATTCCTGCTGTATGTAGTGGGTGATTATATATAATTCCAAGCAAATAATAAGTTTCTGGGAAACTGGCTCCCTTACTTTGGGCGTAATTCAGCTTTTCTTTAGTTCCATGCGTAGCCAAGAACTCTTGTTGATATTCTTCAGCCAACATTTGGAAAACATTTTCTTCAATCTTTATACGAACAGCAAAACATATCGCTAGAGGGTCATACGTTTTATCTGGCTCAAGAAGGTACTTCCTACATTCTCTTTCTACTTTCTTACGAAAAGCAGTTGGATTCACCCAATCTTCATTTAGACCGATTTTCTTAAATTCATCAGTGAAGTCTGCTATATTAGTTTCGTTATTGTAATGAAAATAGAAAGTGTCAAGGTAGTCTTTTATAGATTCTGTTTCTCTTTCCTTTACAAATTTCATTAACATTGGGCTACATTTGGCATTAGAAGATTTCAGGTAGCAAACATTCATCCTTTTGTCATTGAAGCAAAAGTGTTTGAGATAATTTGGATCTAAGTGGGTTAATAAAATAGGAAAAATGACACGTTTGTCACGTTTGTATGAGTCAATTAGGTTTGAAATGTAATATTGAAAGGCAATAATATTCGCATCGTCTAAGTAATCAAAAAACTCATCAATGATCAAGATGCAATTCTTGTGCTCATGGAACTCGCATTCCATTAGCTTAGCTATAAAAACTAAGATGTCTCGTTGTCCACTTGAAATCATATTCGCTTTTGGCCATTCAATTACAAGTTGACCTTTCTTCTCTTTTGCACGTACAGAGAAGCGCTCTTTTACGGGATTGATTTCGCTTAAAGTGTCATCTAACTGTTTTCTTTGCTTTATATATTTTAGGTATGTTATAGCTTTAGAATAAACAGCTTGACCACAATTTAATCTGGTGTCTATATACTGGACAGCTGCACATATGGCATCTATGAAATTGTCATATTGCAGTGCATCCTTAAGCAAGACAGCTAATTTTTTGAATTCCTCATGCTCTAATTCGTAGTTTGAATCAAGTATAGCTTGCTTAAGTTCAATAACTTTTTTTTGATTAAAAGTCTGAATCTTAGTTTTCCATACATCAAAGGCCTTTTGATATTGTTTAAGTTCAAATTTGTGAAACTGAATCTTTTTATCAATCTTGCATAATAAATCGTATTGAGAAAACATATCCTCAATTTTTGTAATTATCTTACCAAGAACACCTCCATAAGCGTTTTTGAAGTTTCTAAAGCTATATGATATTTCTATCTTTTGGGGAATAGATTTGTATATAATCGTATCACTGATGTCTAAAGAGGCTTTTGCAACATGAAACTTTCCACGATTTTGTGCAAAGGCTTTTGGTTTCAATTGGCAGTTGACAACATGTACTGCAAAAACATTCTTTATAGTATTTGAGGTCGAATTTGCTGTTAATGTTTGGTTGTCGTCTAATAAAATACTTACAGAAGATGACAACCTTTGGTCTTGGTTGTAACAATTATCAGGGGTAAGTTCTAACTTATTTGGCTTTAATGAACTAAAAGCAGTAGCAATAGAACTCTTTCCAAATCCATTTGGAGCAACTAAAATGTTAGGGCGATTGGCAACTAATGGTTGTAATATCTCTAATTGCTCAATCCCTTTAACGTGTTGAATGGTAATTTTATTTATTTTCATTCGATTGGTAATTGCATTTAATGACTATTACTGTTATCTTATCAAAGATTGTAGCAGATTTCGGTATCGCTATTAGCGAATCCGAAACCTGCCGTTTGCTTAAAAAATGTCGTCATCAAGTTACCGTCAAGTTAAATTAAAGACAGCATAACTTGCGTAAACCGCTTAAATACAGCGTATAGCAATAATCAGGACACCTAATTAACGTATATCTATCAAGTTACCGTCAAGTTAAATTATGCCCATGTTGGGATGTACCTCATATAGCGTGGAGCGGTATCTGGGTCGAGCGGTTTTATCAACTTCTTGGCAACGGTGTCCTTAATCAGACGTGAGATTTTGGCTGCATTCTTTTCCTCAACCTTGAATCTCTCGCGCAGACTGGCATTGCTCAACGATTCGCCCTCAATGTATTTGAGGCAAGCGTGCAAGTAGGTGCACCACATCTTATCCTCAGCAGGAATGTTGTTGAAGTCGATGTGTGAGAACATTGTTACCTTGGTGGCATCTTCATACACATGGATGTTCGGTGCTGGCAAATGCATCTTCTCGCAAGCGAGTACCATTCTATCCCAGCCGCGTCCAAGCTCTTCACACATCTTCAGACGACGCATGAGTGAAGCCAATTTCTCGTTGCGAGAGCGTGGCGGATTATCAAGGATGCGCATTACATCAATCATCGGTGTGCCGGGGTTTGTAACTTCAATACGGTTGCTGAACACCTCTGCAACTGGGCCTGCACCAGTAGCATAAAGGTCTTGGTGAATAACGGCATTCGCAATACTCTCTCTTACTGCTGGCAGTGGAAATGTACTCTCAGTTGTAAGACGCACGGCATTAATGTCTTCTGTTGCTGGCAGTAATGCGAACACATAACGTACGGCAGATTCAAGGCTTTTTGCATAACCGTCGGCGAATATCTGTTCCTTTACTATCGACATACGGCTCTTGTCTGCATATTGTACGACACGGATAGCCTTACGCTCTAAGCGTCTAAAGTCGGAAAGGCGACGAGCAAAGAGAATAGCACCAAGGTTCGTAATGGCAAAGAGTCCATTGTCCTGCTTTACAATGATTTCTTCCTGACAAAGATAGTGTTCGTAGCCGTCCTTGTCGGTAGGCAAAGGCAAGTGCATGATGTCGAAGTAGGTATCACAGTTAAGCAGTTGTAGTACCCTTTGAAACGTAAGGTCGGTAACAGCGTAGGTGTCTTCAAAACGCTCACGACGCAGCCTATCCCATAGTTGTGCTTGCAATACTGGGAACTCTTGAAGTTTCTTGGTGTAACTGCCTGAACGGATATAGATGACCTTCTCAAAGGTTACAGGGATATTCTGTGCCTTTGCCACAATCATGATTTCCACATGCTTGCCGTCAATCTCCGTGCTGTGAAACTCGAAGTCTGCATTGTTGGAAAGCAGATAGCGTAGCCAGTTCTCCAGTTCCTGCTTGCCTTTCTTCAGCTCTTTCAAACGGACGGTAGTGCCTACCACTTTATGGGTGCTATCTTCCACGCCCCATATCATGTATGCGTAGCTTTTCTCGGCGAGGACGGCACTGTTTGCCAGTGCACTGATGTCCTCGCCTATCACTTCAGGACTCCAGTTATTCTGTTTGAACTCTACCCAACCTGTCTCGTCGGGGAGTTTGCACAACTCCAGTACCAGTTTATCTAAGTTGTTTCTTTCCATATATTTGTTTCCCAATTCACCAAAATGTACTAATCACAAATTAATCAATAATAGAGCGAATTTCTTTTCAAGAAATCCATCGCCATTTGCTTATCTTTAAACATACAATTTATCTCAGAACTGTTGTTGAATTTTATACCAACAACATATCTATCAATAATAGAGTCCTCTGGCAATTCTTTATAATCGTTGAGATATTCTATTGCCTGGTTAAGAGATACAAATCTTTGTTCTTTCCCATGAAGTGGTAAAACGAAAATATAATTAATCTGTCTCTTTAGAGAAGATTCCAAATCATTCATAAACGGTACAATCAGGTCTTGATTGGAAGCAACGAAGTCCTTTTTAATGGTGTTTATGGTTCGACAATTTTTGAACTTATTTGCAATTTTTGTCAACTCTTTTTCTGATGTAGTTTCATCAAAATAAATATTTAGCCCATGCTTCTGGAATGTTTTAACTACTCTTTCAAAAGGCATGTAAAGAACATGAAATCCTTGATTTCGTAGTTGTTCCAAAGAATTCTCAGTAAAAACGCCACTAAGAATAGCTCCTTTGAATGGAGCAAGTTCCTGATATTTCTGAGCTATGGGAAGGACGGCACCAGCAATTTCCTGCACTTTATTCTTAGAATGCTTTGTGTATCTTCTCCATGCTAGCTCTATAAATGCAATAGGCTCTCCTTGGATTGTGTCAGACCCATTTCTTTCTATAACATAATCTAAGTCATGGTGACTGCCATTAATGTCATCCCATGTTATTTTCTTTGTTTTACGAACAGGTCTTTCCCCTATCGTGTCCAAATATACTCCATACTTATTGCACATTTCTCTAATAGGAGACTTCATAGCATCCTCAAAGAAAGTATCTATATATTCTCCTAAAGTGTGTGACGGTGATGTTGCCATATTTTATTGTTTTTTTCTTGGAATCCCAAAATGCTACTGCAAGATTATTTATTTATCCAAAGTCTTCCCTCTTTAAGAGGTACTCTGTGCTTTCGGTTTTTCCACTTGACATTTCTATCCCTTAGTTTCTCAAAGGAATATTCCTTGAACCCAGAGTTAATGGCCAATTTTCCTAGCCATTCATCAACAGGAATATATATACCATATGGAGCAGAGTCTCCAATAACGAAACACATTTTACAATTATCTTTCGTTTTAAGATTTAGCGTTTGGAAAACGCATGCAAGGTCATAGAAATATACGACTATCATGTAATGATAATTTTTCTTTCCACCATGCTTCTCTCGCTCCTCTGCAAGGAGATTGTACTTTTCTTTAAGTTCATCTTTTATTGGAGCCAAAAGGGGCGATTCTATTAATTGTGGAATTTCATTCTTTAAGCGTGAGACATGCTGTGTGCATGCACGAACTAGATTCGTACTTACACCCTTCAAGCCATTATATCCATCAAGTTCCCCCCAAAAAGACATTTCCAATCGCATTGCGTCAGCATAATTATAATTGTTTGCATATGGAGGAGATGTAATAACCAAGTCACACCAGTTATCTGGTATATCCACATCTTTTCGAGCATCTTGCGGCAGAATAATAGAATTATGGCACGAATCACTAACATTGCTTCGGTTTATATCAAAACAAATATCGCTAATCTTGCGCAGAAATGCATCAAATGGTTCGAGAACATTTGCTTTGGATTTGTTTGGCTGAATATATTGCCATTGGGCTGTACCTACGGGGGAAGTACTCCTAAGAATAGATGTGATAACAAACCACATGAAATTTTTATCGTTCCCTTCATCCATCATTAGACAAGCCGTTTTAAGCGCATTTAATTTTTTGAGAGTTGTCTCAGGATAGCACTTAAGAATTAGAGGAGGGTAGTTTGTAACCTCATTGTCAATAGACTTTGCTCTTTCCAAAAGTTCTTTGGAAATTTGTTGAATATGTGAAACTGATAAAACATTCCACTGAAGTTTAGCACTGGCTATTCTGTATACATATGGATTTGCTTCAAGTCCATAGGCAAAAACATCATGTTTTGTGCTTTCTACAGCAACAGTACCAGAGCCGACAAATGGGTCAATAATATGTGTGCGATTATTCTTTTTTTCTTCTTCAATAATTTTGGCCACCCAAGCTGCAGAAAAACCAGCAGTATATCTATACCAACGATGAATTGGTAATTTCATATTATCCTCAAAGGTAGAGGATGTCTTATCTTTTAGTTGTTCCTCAAATTCGGGAAATAAAACGGTCTGTATTGGCATCGTATTTTTTTTATTTTTACTCCTCTGTTACCAATAAGAGTCTTGGATTTATATTTAATAAACTGGCAATCTTGTAGATATTTTCTAACGATGGTTGCGACGTATTTGTACACCATTTAGAAACGGTGACAGGGTCTTTGCCCATTTGGTCTGCCAACCATTTACCAGTATGACCAGTGTCTGCAAGGACACTTTTTATGCGGTTCATCTTTTTCATTCGGCTTAATGTTTTCCGCAAAGTTATTAAATTATTGGAACATTCTATCATCAAGACTTAATTATTTGACTGCACCCAAATAAACCATACAAGAAATACCGAGAAACTTTTTGGGTGTAATAAAAGGTGTAAATCACGTAACCCGTTGACTTACACCCTTATTTGCGGAGAGAGAGGTTTATGAACCAAACTCAGCTAACTCGTTGTAATTAAATGTTCTATCAATTTTGACAAATCGGTAGTGTAGCATTTTTGTAGCAGTATTTTGACCGCTTGATGACTACCATTCTGACTACCTGTTGAAAGCACAACTGCTCTCTTTTCTTGGGTACAAAAGTATATAAAATTGTACTAACCTCCAAATCTTTGTACCATAAAGATTTAGATATTTTACTGCTACACTTTCCAGTGCAAGGTGCAAGCCCCTATATATAAGGGGACTTGCACCTTGCACTGGAGGGATTTTCTCAAAATTATTTGATTTTGTTCTGGAATGATTGTTATTACAATGTATTTTCGTTTATGAATTCTAGAAAACAAACCAATTAAATCATCCCATGTTGACATCGCTCATCATATTCATCTGCACCTAATGCAAGCCACCTTGCATGGGATGCAAACATTTGAATGTGGCGGGTTGCTCAAATTTAGGTGTCTTTGTAACTTTATACATATGAAACAGTTGCACAAAACCCTAAAGGAAAAGCGAGAGCATGAAGGATACTCACAGGAGTATATCGCTGAAAAACTGAAAGTTAGCTCAAGTACCATCTCAAGATGGGAAACAGGATCCGTATCCATGAGTATAGTACAAATTTGCAGTTATGCCAAAGTTTTGGAAATGGATGAGAGTGATCTGCTTGCATCTATTGCAAGGAGAAGAAGAGAAATACCACCCCCATTTATCCGACTGGGCATAGACGTGTTTGACGAAGAGACTTATGGAAAGATAATGGATCTCGCCAAGGAATTGTGACCGCAGCACATTATCTTACAAACCAAATTATAAAGGCTGATGGAAATAATAGCAGTAGAAAGCCAAGCCTATCAGGAACTGATAGACAGGCTCAACCGAATAGAGCAGTATGTTGAGCGCACTTCTCATCTTATCCAAGATATAGATGACGAGCTGGAGATGACCACGAAGGACCTTATCGGGACTCTGAATGTTTCAGAGTCCACCCTTTACCGCTGGCGCAAGAAGCAGTTGGTACGGTATCGCTACACGGAGGGTGGCGATGTACGCTACTTCTTCAAGTCTATCGTGATAGCCACGAAGTGTAACCGGCTCCGCGTATCAGGTATGAGAAACGACGAGATTCTTGGTCGGCTCAACCGTTTCAAGGACAATCTCATCATGAGTTCATGTATTAATCCTAAAAACCGACAACTATGATAGAAAAGGAACAGATTCTTTTACTTACACAAGGAGGTTTGAATGTGTTTTCACATTTCCTTGGCTTTGAGGTAAACCTTCATCGCAACTTCCGAAGCCCTTTCTATGACGATAGGCGGGCTTCCTGCCATATCTACTACGACAGGAAAACTTCTTCTTACAAATTCTATGATCATGGAGATACCACCTATTCTGGGGATTGCTTCTGGTTTGTGGCAACCCTCCGTAATTTGAACCTGAAAACAAGTTTTCCCGAAGTATTGGAAACGATTGTACAAGAACTTGGATTGTATTCTTTATGTGATGGTGAAAAGCATAGCAGCCATATCACGTCAGCATATAAAAAAACTATTGTTCCCACTCCTAAGGCTGATATAACCAAGTGGACGGAAGAACGTCCATATAGTTTTGAGATACAGCCATTTGACGATGGGCTGCTGAACTATTGGGGACATTATGGCATCCATGAGGATACACTCCGTCGCTTTCGTGTACGGAGTCTTAAACGCTATGAAAGTGTATCTGCTGAAGGCAAGAAGTTTGAACTTTATAGCTCGCCTACGGAACCTATGTTTGCCTATATCGGAAACGGCTATGTAAAGATATACCGACCTCACAGTCCAAAAATCCGCTTTCTTTATGGTGGACGGATGCCTGCCACGTATTGCTTCGGAATGGAGCAGATTCCTGCCAAAGGAGATATGCTTTTCATTACAGGTGGAGAAAAGGATGTACTCTCATTGTATGCACACGGCTTCAATGCAATTTGTTTCAACAGTGAAACCGCACAGATACCGACAAGTATCATTGAGAGCCTTCAGCTTCGTTTTAGGCATATAATACTCTTATATGATGCGGATGAAACAGGTGTACGGGAGGCACATAAACAGTCTGAACATCTGGTGGAATACAAGGTCTTGAACCTTTCACTTCCGCTAAGTGGTACGAAGTCTGAAAAAGACATTTCTGATTTCTTTGCCTTAGGCAACGGGGCAAAGGAACTGAAAGAGCTGCTTGCCAAGATGTTCTCAGATCTATATAGCCAAACCATGATGATGTTACGTTCCTGTGAGATTGATTATGAGAATCCACCAGACATTTCCAAATCAGTAGTAGCAGTAAACGGTGTGCCACTCGGCACACAGGATAACCTGTTCTGCATTACTGGAGGTGAGGGGACAGGCAAGAGCAACTATGTGGGTGCCATCCTTGCCGGAGCGTTGGGAGAAAAACGATTGCCGATAGAGAAGACCTTGGGATTAGAGATTACTCCCAATCCCAAAGGCTTGGCGGTCCTACACTATGACACGGAACAGTCCGAGGCACAACTCCACAAGAATTTGGGCAAGACATTACGCAGGGCTTCTCTGACAGCAGTACCTGAATATTATCATTCTCTGTATCTTGCTTCGCTTTCCCGTAAAGACCGATTGAAACTTATCCGTGAGAGTATGGACCTGTTTCATCACAAGCATGGGGGCATCCATCTTGTGGTGATTGACGGCATAGCTGACTTGATACGTTCCGCCAACGATGAAACGGAAAGTATTGCCATCGTGGATGAGCTTTACCGCTTGGCAGGGATTTACAACACCAGCATCATCTGCGTACTGCATTTCGTGCCGAATGGTATCAAACTCCGTGGGCATATTGGCTCCGAACTTCAACGCAAGGCGGCGGGAATTCTTTCCATAGAGAAAGATGATAATCCTGAATACTCTGTGGTGAAAGCTCTGAAAGTCCGTGACGGAAGCCCGTTGGACGTACCGATGATGCTTTTCGGCTGGGATAAGGCTGAGGACATGCACGTCTATCGTGGCGAGAAGTCTAAAGAGGACAAGGAAAAACGCAAGACTGATGAACTCATTGCCGTTGTCAAAGAAGCTTTCCGAAATTCTTTCAAGCTCACTTACCAAGAACTTTGTGAGGTTCTGATGCGAGAAATGGAAATCAAGGACAGAACTGCAAAGAAATACATCGCCTATATGAAAGAACAACATATCTTGGCACAAGATACCAATGGTAACTATCAAAAAGGAGAACTATGCCGTACTTAGATTATAAAACCGAAGACACTTGGCAAAAACGCCTGTTCGACAAGATGATAAGCGTCGAGGATAAACTCGACCGCCTGCTTGTCCTGCAGGATCAATCTGTTGACACAACCGTCCATGCTCCCCTGAAACCGGAATATCTGGATATCATAGATGTATCCAAGATACTCAAAGTAGAACAAAAGACCATCTATAATTGGGTGTGGGCAGGAAAAATTCCCTATCTCAAAGCCAATGGCAGATTACTTTTCCTTCGGGAAGAGATAGATGAAATGGTACGGAAGCGAGAAGGTTGGTAGAAGTCAGTTCTATACAAGTATGTTGGAAATGTTCATGTTTAATTTCATCCTCTTTTTCCTCACTATGGTTGAAATATTATCCTACAAGTCAACTATTAGTTTACTTTCAGGAAAATAATTCAACCAATCGACTGTAATTACTAAAGTCTTTTGTACCTTTGCGGTTGGTTTTAATTACAGCAAGTAAACTATGAGTATACTAAAAGGGAAAAAAATAAACCAAATGCTTCAATCTGGGCAAAAGAACGGATTGCTGTTTGCGACATGGCTCGTAGAGCATGGCTATTCCAGGCAGTTGTTGAGCAGATATCGTTCTTCTGGTTGGTTATCCTCTCTATGTAAGGGAGTCATGTACCGCACAGGCGACACGCTGTCCGCTTTTGGTGCTTTGCAGTCCTTTAACGAACAAGTAGGAAAGAGTTTTCGTGTTGCAGCGCATTCTGCTTTGGAGCTTTGGGGCTTCAACCATTATGTTCCTATGGGCAAACCCCTGTTAATGGTATCAACGGCAAGTGATAAAATGCCACAATGGATGAAGCATGACATTTTCGACCGTGAATTTAAGTTCTTCAAGACAGAAGTATTTGTCCGTGCACAGATAACAACTTTAACATATTTGGACTGGAGGCTGCTTATATCCTCCCCGGAGCAGGCTTTTATGGAATGTCTGTTGCTTACACCGCGACAATATGATTATATGGATTTATTTTATATCATGGAGCAGCTGACCACTCTGCGTCCGAATGTTGTCCAATCGTTATTGGAAACCACAAAACATTACAAAATGAAGAGGCTGTTTCTATATATGGCAGAGAAAGCGGGGCATTATTGGTATGAAGATTTAGACCTTACAAAAATAGATTTGGGGACACATAAACTCCAACTCGTCAAACCTGGTATATATATCAGCAAATATAAGATGATTGTACCAAAAGAATTAAACGATTATGAATGATCAACAATATAAAAAACAGGTGGCATTGTTACTACGCATTATGCCTTTGGTTTACAAGATAACGGACTTTGCTGTTCATGGAGGTACGGCTATTAACCTGTTCCACCAGAATATGCCGCGTTACTCGGTTGATATTGACCTCACCTATATTCCGATAGAGCCACGCACAGCGAGTTTGGAAAAGATAAATCAACATCTTGGAGAACTGAAAACAAGTATAGAACGTGCCATTCCCGGAATACATGTGGTACATAAATCCGAAGTATGGAAATTGCAGTGCACGCATGATGGTGCTACGGTGAAAATAGAGGTAAATGGTACAAAACGGGGCATACTTGGAGAGGTTGAAATTATGGAACTCTGTCCGAAAGCGAAGGAAGAGTTTCAAGCCAGCTGTAAGGCACGTATAGTTCCTTATTCTCAACTTTATGGGGGGAAGATTGCAGCCGCCCTCAGCCGCCAGCATCCACGTGACATGTTTGACTGCAAATACATGAAAGACCAAACGCTTGAAAGTGTAAAAGGCGGACTCATCTTATGCTTATTGGGAAGCGACAAGCCTATCGTGGAATCCTTGTCTCCTAATAACATAAACCAAGAGGAGGCACTTGAAAACCAATTCAAGGGAATGTCAGATATTCCATTTACATATACAGACTATGAGCAGGCTCGTAAATCCATTATTAAAAAGGTAAATGACAGCCTTACAAATACAGACAAGGAATTCCTCGTTTCCTTTGAGGAGGGAACACCACAGTGGGAGAAATGTTGCGCAGGTGATTTAAGCCAATATCCATCTGTACAATGGAAACTACTGAATATAGGTAAACTTAAGAAACAGACTCCCGATAAGCACAAAGAAGGAATAGATAAGCTAAAAAGTTATTTGCAGGTATAGTGATAAAAGTCAGACATTCAATACGGATGTCTGACTTTTAGCCCCTCGGCATATGTTTAGTGCCTCCATTTGGGTCTGAAACTCTGCAAACGGCTATTCTCTTCTTTATCTTGGACAGGATTATTCTCATTTTTCATCTTGACAGAATAATTATTGTTGGGTAAATTCTCTTCTTGCTCCTTTTCTTCCGTTTCATCTTTTTCCTCATCAGGTGGAGCAAGTGTAAGTGCAATCTTTCTGTCCAGCTCCGCAGCTTCACTTTTAAGTGAGCGAAGCTCGTCCTCTTTCTTCCAAGAACTGTTGGCAATGTTGGTGTAAACGTCTTTGTTGGTCACGACCTTTGCCATTTCCTTCTCATGCGACTCTATCACCTTAGGGATACGCTCCAAGGCATTTACGAAGTTCTCGCAGGCAAGTTTCGGGTCTGCCGCTAACTTACCGTTATTATAAGTATAGTAGATGCTCTCCTGTCCCTTGACAAAGAAGCGGTTTATCGAGCAATCAAACAGATCCTTTGAACTGCTCTCCGTCTTGACCATGATGGAAAAGCCGTAAACCTCGCCAATCTTGTTGTACTCGCTCTTGGTACGAGCCTTTTCCTCTATCTCATGCAGACGGGCGGCGATGACCTTTATGTCGGTACTGTCCTCCACACCTTTAATGACAAGTTTATTGATAGGATTACCTTCTTTGTCACGCTCCACACGCTTCTCAAAGCACGCCAAGTCTGCCTTGGCTTCCTTGATCTTGTCTGAATGGAAAGACACGGAGCTGTCAATCTCCGCCAACTTGCCCGTTGCGGTATCACGCTCACGGAGGAAATTCTTACGCTCGGATTCCAGCGTGGCAATCTTCTTGTCGAGTTTGGCTTTCTCTAACAAGTCCGTATTACCAGATAGCACGGCAACATACTCTGAAAAGTTCATACCGCTATCCTCGTCCATCGATCCCTCGTCAATGGTACGACTACCGAGCGTGTTGGTCTTCAACTGATTGATAAACAATTGCTTGTTATGTAGTAGGTTGAACTTATAACTGTCCAACGACCGCTCCACGGCATAGATAATCACATCGACCTTGTTGTCAGCAAATTCTTTGGCAACCATATTACCTTTACGAATTGCCCGACCATTTCGCTGCTCCAAATCTGAGGGTCGCCAGGGTGTATCAAGTTGATGCACCGCCACCGCACGCTGCTGGGCGTTGACACCCGTTCCAAGCATAGAAGTAGAACCGAAAATGATGCGGATGTCTCCACGATTCATCGCTTCTACCATCGCTTTTTTGGCTTTCTCGTTCTTGCACTCCTGAATAAAGCGTATCTCGTAAGACGGGATATGATAATCTTCTACCAATTTACGCTTCACCTCAGAATAGATATTGAAGTCCCCACCGGGCTTGTAAGTACCCAAGTCAGAAAACACAAATTGCGTACCTTTCTGTGCATCATACTTCTGATAGTAGTCATTGAGTAATTTCGCACAATGGCTTGCCTTGTTGTCGATATGGTCTGAGTACCCGTTTTCGTCTATCATGCGTAGATCCAAGCTCATCTTGCGGGCGTAGTCAGTTGCAATCAGCATCTTTGCCTTTTCCTCACTCTCACTCAGTGGTGCACGTCCCAAGAGTGTGGCATTGCCCGTCTTGGCGAACTCCATCAGTTTGCCGATAAATACCTCTTGTTCGGGCGTAGGTGGTATGTTGTGCAGTATCTCGTTTTTCTCGGGACGGTCGATACCGATGTCCTTTGCCGTGCGGAAGTCACAAATCTCCGCATAAAATCATTTTAGGAGAAGTAAATGCTTGACTAATAGATTTTTGATGACGCAAAAGACAAAAAGGAGAACAAATAGGAAACGAGCGAAGCTCTTTCACACTCCTTATTTTGCACAACTTCAAAGAACCCTTGCTTCTCGTTGCAAAGGTACGTATTTATTTTGTGGAGAATGGGTGAAATACAAGAACCGTAGATTCAACTATCAAACGATGCCAGCACGATAACCACGTGTGCAATCTCCAATTCCTCTGAGTTTTCAAACCCTTACGTCTCAGCACAAAAGCAGAGAACTCAACCGCAATTACTTAGCGATTGAGCCTCCGTTGTAGAGCTGTCTTCAGCCTTTATCTGGCAACTGCAATTAAGATTGTAATTACTTGACTATTAGTTGATCGTTAATCCATTGCTCGCCCACGAGGTAGCTGAGCATATAATGTCATATTGGATAGGTATATGAGGGTGTATTGTTTTGCTGGATTTAAGACATCGAGTCCCTTCTAGATAAGGAGAGCTACCTATATATCCCCCAAGAAGCGGTACCTCCATTGCTGTCCGACGTTTTAAACCCCAGTCGAATTAAAGATTGACTTCCAGAGACCGCCATTGGAACTTTTATCTCTGTGTTTACTCCAATAGCTCCAATAGCGGTTCTCGATTTTGTTTCGGCAGCCCATTTCGTGAAACAATTGTATACTGGTGTAAGAGCTGCAGCCGAGCGACATAAGAAACGGACGCCCTTAGCTTCTCTTGTTACGGAGCTAAAAGACGAATAGCCCCACTGATTATCGCTGGTGCTTATTACCCCAGCTTCTGAAGCTCTCAAGGTGCTTTCTTCGATCGTCTTTTGTCTTGGATTGGTCAAGAGAAGTTCATTGGGAGTCTCGTTGTCGTATTCTTTAATAAACTTATTGGTCTCTTCGATTTCTTTGATAGCATTGTCAAACATAGACTCTGTGAGACCGAGGCCTAACGCTTCTTCCTTTGTGATCACAAGGGAATACTCTCGCTTGTCTTCGTCTAAAACTAGATACTTCGCCAACAATAGATTAGCGTCAGCTTGTGTTGATATCCCTATAACTCTAAAATGAGGATTGATGGGATCTGCCAAGGAACCTGATGTTGGCTCTTCTTGGTTGCAAGAGGAGAGTCCTAAACCAAGTGTAAGGCAGATAGCAAGTAGTAAATAGTGCTTCATATTCATAGTTGCAGTGTTTTTGTGTCCTTGAATTAAAAAGAAATCTTTGAATTACTCTAAGGTGGCCAATCTTGATGATTAACATCACCCCTACAGCGTTTCATTGCGAAGGTAGGAATAATTTTAGAAAGAAGCAATATCTATCGAACGAGCGAAGTTTTTTCCTATATTTGTAATCAGATTGTACTTGACATTGGCATGTGCGATCTCGAAAAAAACTAGGCTATAAAACTCCCTATGAAGTTTTTTTCCTACATTTGTAACTGTGTTGCACTTGACACTGGAATGTGCGAAAGTTAAAAAATCCTCCCACTTTTGTTAGATATATTTTTTTGTGTAATTTTGTAATCGTTATGCGGCAGTAATAATATACATATTAATACGAGTTAGTAATCCTGTAGTTCTCACATGCTACGAGGAGGTATTAAAAGGTGCATTTCGACAATGCATCTATTGTAGTATATTATTGCTTAATCCAAATGAATATTATAAATTTAGGAATTCTTGCTCACATTGATGCAGGAAAAACTTCCGTAACCGAGAATCTGCTGTTTGCCAGTGGAGCAACGGAAAAGTGCGGCCGTGTGGATAATGGTGACACCATAACAGACTCTATGGATATAGAGAAACGTAGAGGAATTACTGTTCGGGCTTCTACGACATCTATTATCAGGAATGGTGTGAAATGCAATATCATTGACACTCCGGGACACATGGATTTTATTGCGGAAGTGGAGCGGACATTCAAAATGCTTGATGGAGCAGTCCTCATCTTATCCGCAAAGGAAGGCATACAAGCGCAAACAAAGTTGCTGTTCAATACTTTACAAAAACTGCAAATCCCGACAATTATATTTATCAATAAAATTGACCGTGACGGTGTGAATTTAGAGCGTTTGTATCTGGATATAAAAACAAATCTGTCTCAAGATGTCCTGTTTATGCAAACTATTGTCGATGGATTGGTTTATCCGATTTGCTCCCAAACATATATAAAGGAAGAATACAAAGAATTTGTATGCAACCATGACGACAATATATTAGAACGATATTTGGCGGATAGCGAAATTTCACCGGCTGATTATTGGAATACGATAATCGATCTTGTGGCAAAAGCCAAAGTCTATCCGGTACTACATGGATCAGCAATGTTCAATATCGGTATCAATGAGTTGTTGGACGCCATCTCTTCTTTTATACTTCCTCCAGAATCAGTCTCAAACAGACTTTCAGCTTATCTCTATAAGATAGAGCATGACCCCAAAGGACATAAAAGAAGTTTTCTAAAAATAATTGACGGAAGTCTGAGACTTCGAGACATTGTAAGAATCAACGATTCGGAAAAATTCATCAAGATTAAAAATCTAAAGACTATTTATCAGGGCAGAGAGATAAATGTTGATGAAGTGGGGGCCAATGATATCGCGATTGTAGAAGATATGGAAGATTTTCGAATCGGAGATTATTTAGGTGCTAAACCTTGTTTGATTCAAGGGTTATCTCGTCAGCATCCCGCTCTCAAATCCTCCGTCCGGCCAGACAGGCCCGAAGAGAGAAGCAAGGTGATATCCGCTCTGAATACATTGTGGATTGAAGACCCGTCTTTGTCCTTTTCCATAAACTCATATAGTGATGAATTGGAAATCTCGTTATATGGTTTGACACAAAAGGAAATCATACAGACATTGCTGGAAGAACGATTTTCCGTCAAGGTCCATTTTGATGAGATCAAGACTATCTACAAAGAACGACCTATAAAAAAGGTGAATAAGATTATTCAGATCGAAGTGCCGCCCAACCCTTATTGGGCCACAATAGGGCTGACTATTGAACCCTTACCGTTAGGGACAGGGTTGCAAATCGAAAGTGACATCTCCTATGGTTATCTGAACCATTCTTTTCAAAATGCCGTTTTTGAAGGGATTCGTATGTCTTGCCAATCTGGTTTACATGGATGGGAAGTGACTGATCTGAAAGTAACTTTTACTCAAGCCGAGTATTATAGCCCGGTAAGTACACCTGCTGATTTCAGACAGCTGACCCCTTATGTCTTCAGGCTGGCCTTGCAACAGTCAGGTGTGGACATCCTCGAACCGATGCTCTATTTTGAGTTGCAGATACCCCAATCGGCAAGTTCCAAAGCTATTACAGATTTGCAAAAAATGATGTCTGAGATTGAAGACATCAGTTGTAATAATGAGTGGTGTCATATTAAAGGGAAAGTTCCATTAAATACAAGTAAAGACTATGCCTCAGAAGTAAGTTCGTACACTAAGGGCTTAGGCATTTTTATGGTTAAGCCATGTGGGTATCAAATAACAAAAGACGGTTATTCTGATAATATCCGCATGAACGAAAAAGATAAACTTTTATTCATGTTCCAAAAATCAATGTCATTAAAATAATGGAGCGGTCAGGAAATTTCTATAAGGCAATACGGTTGGGATATATACTTATCTCCATTCTTATCGGATGTATGGCATATAATAGCCTCTATGAATGGCAGGAGATAGAAGCATTAGAACTTGGCAATAAAAAAATAGGTTCATCCGAGATTTTGTGTGATACCTAACAGCGGGATAAGAAAGAAGCTGGCTCTATCTTTAGTACCTTTGAAAAAGTTAACTAATACTATTCTTAGTACTTATGATAGAAACCAGCTTCTTTCTTATTCACCTTCTTGAAGTTGTAGCCGAGCGCACCCCCGAGGTTCTCCGTTGCTGAAATCTTAGCAATCATTACTTGCGGTAATCAATGGTCAGAGAGATAGCCTGCTCCTGCAAAGCAATTATCTGAGCTGATTGTTGCTCCAGCTTCTCAAGCAGTATCTGTGCAGTCTTCACGCTATGATAGCTATTGATGGCTCGTACAGCTTGGTTATAGAGTACACCTATTTTATGTATCTGGGCAGTCAATTCGGAGAGCTTACGATAGTACTCCACGGCAGACTTATCTACCGTTATCACCTTGAAATGCTCTCCCAATATCCTTGCCCGCACGAAGTCGGACTTCGTTTCCGCCCCTGACTTATGGAACAACTCAATCGCCCGTTGCTGGTCTTTCGGGTCAGGCAAGCGTACATGCCAGTTGTCCCAGCGAGGCTTATTCAGCTCTTTTCGCTTACGATCTCTTTCTGTCTGCTCGTTCATCTGTTGTTTCTTCTGTTAATTACGACTTTGGAGTAATTCTTCTCCCCTTCGGGGCAAGGGTCTTTGTGGTACAAACGGCAGTTTGTGTCACAAAGACACACCTTGCCAATATCAAGAATTGATGCCACCCACTTAGGGGCGATTGGAAATTAGCTTTTGACTTTCTGAGCTAAGTTTTGAGTCTGGTTAAGACTTGGCTCAGTTTTGACTCAACTCAAAATTGACTTAGCTCAAGAGTTAGGTTTTGACTCAACTCAATTTTGACTTGACTCAATTTTGACTTTGGTCAATTTTGACTTGAGTTAAAACCCTCTTCTTGACCAGACCAAATCTTGACTTACCCAACTCTTAACCGAAATCCCCTATGGCTTACTCATTTGACCGTAGGTAATTGTAAGTTCAGATTAAACGCTGAAAACGCACCGATGAAGTCAACAATCCCCAAAGAGGAACAAAAGCACGCACACCGATGGAAGAATTGACACTCTCCGAGAGATTGTATGCTCTTGACGTCAGCGTTCCCGAGTTCAAATGAGTATCCGCTAAACCATATCTCAACTCACTTCTTTTACCCCGCTGTTCAATTACTTATTTATCTTATATATAGGATTATAGTACCTTTCAAGCATCGCTTGTATATCGCTCTGTTTGTAGAGTATCTTGCCTCCGATTTTGTGATAAGCTATTGTTCCACTGTCTCGGTACTCTTGGAGCGTGCGACTACTCAGACGTAACAGTTTGCAGACTTCCTCACTTGTAAGGTAAACCTCTCCGCCCAACATAGGACGTGCAGTAGCACAATAACGCTCCAGCTTCTTCAAGACGCTCTCCATAAGTTGTGCAAACATCTGCATTTGCGGGTCTTGTTGTGTAATGATTTCGTTCTCTGACATAGTTCATTCAGTGTTTGAGTTCAGTCTTTCTTTGCATTCAGTATCTCAGTGATGTCGCTCTCTTTGTAATAGCATTTATGCCCAATCATAGAGAACGGGATTTTACCCGTATCCCGATAGTGTTGCAGAGTGCGCTTGCTAATACCAAGCCTACGGCATACGGCTTCATTGTCGAGCCATTCCTCCGTTTCGGGAGGACACCCGATAAGCCGTTCAATACGATGGATGAAATCTGCAAAGGAGGAGCAGTGCTGCTCCCATGCCTTGCGGTCGATGATGATAAGTTTCATTGCATTGTTGTTGATTACGTTATTCATACTCGGCAAACGAGCAGTTTTTCTGTCGATTGCCCTTCTTGTTGGATGCAAAAGTAACCCCTCTAAAGCAGAAAAAGAAAGAGTAAGGAAGAATACGGAAATAGTTAGGACACAAGGGAAATGGCGAACAAAAAAGTCTAGGCTATTGCGGTAATGAGATGAGGTGCTGGTTCGTTCCGTACTAGCGAAAATAAAATCAGGTCACTCTTGAGTGTTCGATTGCTTCGACATCTCTCTATCAATTAACAGAGCAAGAGTACACTCTTTGGCTCAATTGATTGGTGGAGTATTTGTTTTGTCGCTTCTTGCGTCCAAAGAGCCTGAGTATGCCGTATTCGTTCGGGCTTATTCTTTTGGTGGTTAGCCTATTGCTGCAAGGTTGGAGCGAAAAATACGACCGCACTAACAATCAAATTTTTGCAAGTATGATAGTAGCAAAGCACAGAGAAAAGCCCTGCGGTGGAGATTTTTCACTCCATCCGCAGGACTTGACCTTGCAAGCAATCAAGGCAACCGCCATACCTTTGCCCGACCGATTACGGCTTCAGGGCTTTTTGGAAGGATCTCTTGGCGGACAGACACGCAATGCCTTTCTTAGCTCTCTTGTGGTATCACTTCCCATCAGTGGTTGCATTTCACGTGCGATTTTGCTCTTGCTAACCTTTGCGTAGAGTTCGGTAGTGGAAATAAAGCGATGTCCGAGCATCTTACTGACAGTTTCTATCGGTAAGCCATTCTCCAAGCAAATAGTTGTCGCAAAAGTGTGTCGTGCTGTATGCGAGGTAGCTTCGGTATGTGGTGGCAATCCTGCTTTGAGGATAATCTCTCTTATCTTGCGATTGAAATGGCTGTTAGTAGGAAACTCTCGAAAGAATAACCCCTCCGTTCTTCCACCTCTAAAGATGGAAAGGATTTCTTCAGCAATAGGCAGTAAAGGAACAATACACCTATTCTGTGTTTTTGTGCGACAGAGCGATATGTACCTACGCCCATCACTAAGCGTGTAAACATCATCCATTCTAAGTTTCTTTAAGTCAGAGAATGCTAGACCCGTAAAGCAACCTAAGAGAAAGATGAGCCTGCAATGGTTGTCTACCGATTTGTGCGGACGAAATGAAAGCAATTTGTGTAGCTCGTCAGAAGTAAGGGCATTCCGCTCGTATGTGGGTGTTTCTATATCAATGAAGTCGAAAGGGTCTTCACGGATATACTGCTCCTGCAACGCTTTACGGATGACTTGATGCAGGTGACGCAGTCGATTGGAAACGGAGCTTTCCTTGTTCCCCAAGTCTCGTAGCATAAACAAACGGTAGCTTTCTATAAGGTCTTTGTCAACCGATTGTGGAAGACACTCTTCATTGTTACTAGCCCTTAGGAAACGGACAAAGCTCTTTTGGCTGTCCTTAAATGCCCTCACTGTAGCCTTACTGAGCGTATGCCCCTTTAATTCCTCTTTGCTTTCAGATAGGGATTGATAAAGTTCTACAAGCGTTGGGATAGGCTTCGTTTGTCGTAGATACTGTTCTTTGAGATATTCAGCTGTCACATAGTTCTCTTCCCTTAATGTGAGTTCATACAGTGTATGAAGTCGTTCATCCATTGAGTTCAGTTGCAGATTGACAAGGTTCGCTCTGTTTGCCCCCTCTTTGATACGAGCTTTCCTCGCTAACCAATCATTGGGAGACGTACACAAGCCTGTTGAGAAAGAAGATGATGTCCCATTGCAAGTGATACGACAACGAATAACGCATCTACTCTGTTTATTTGTCTTGCTCCTATCTATGTAGAATAGAACTGAAAATGTACTTTTCATTATTCTTGAACTCTTTAGTTGGTTAAATGGTATTGAGTAATGAGTGGGAGAATCTTCTCTACGTCCCGAAAGACACGCTCAGGGGATGTCTCCGCATACACTTGTGTAGTCTTAATTTGGCTATGCCCGAGCATCTTTGATACGCTTTCAATGGAAACGCCTTCTGAAAGTGTCATCTGCGATGCAAAGGTGTGCCGAGCCATATGAAAGGTTAGATTCTTTGTGATACCACAGAGCCGTGCTATCTTTTTGAGGTGGATATTAACGGTATCACAACCAGGAATGGGCAGGAGATAACCTTTGGGCGGTTCGTGGCGAAATGCCCTTGTATGGATGCCCCTATACCGTTCAATAATAGCAGAAGCTTCGGGCAATAGCGGAATGTAGCAGATATTTCCCGTCTTCACTCTCGGCTTGCGTATCCAAGTCATGCCATCTTCCTCTACAAGATGTTCGGTTGTAAAGTGGTAAATATCCGTGTACGATAAGCCTGTATAGCAGGAGAAGAGAAACATATCCCTCGACACCAGCTCATAGCTTTGCAAGTCTTTCTCACTTAACGCTACTATTCGACCCACTTCTTCCTTTGTGATGTATCGAGGTGTACCCACATCCCAACGGATAGAATGAGCGATGAAAGGATAAGTGTCAATAACGTGTCGCTTGTACAGGTCTTTGAGCAGAGAGGCCAGCATTGAGAGATAGCCAGCTGACGTGTTGAGCTTAAACTCCTTGTCTTTGGCAAAATACTCCTCCAACTCTTTGACAAAGCTGATATCAGCTTTCTGTACAGGCATATCCTCCATATGGTAGCGACATCTTATAAATTCAAACAGATGTCTGCGGAAGAGCAACAAACATTTTAGCCTTCGTTCGCTACGGTCTATGCCCACTCTGTCTTGGAATCGTGCAATATATTCGTCCAAGAAGTGAAGTAACCCTTGCGATTTGCTGTTCAGCCCGAAGACTAACTCTCTTACCTGCCCTGCTGTAACGCTATTGCCCAACTTGCTCGAAAGCGATTCATAAACTTGATGAATGCTTACTTGCAGTCTGTCGATTTCCTTATTTACCGATACCGCTTCGGCACTCTTACCCACAAGTCTTTGTTTGCGACTATCCCAAAGGTTACGAGTACAGGCGCATTTACAACTGAACTGAACCATCGAGCGACCGATGCTGATACGTCCCATAATGGGACTTTTGCCGTTTTTGTTCTGTGTGCTTTTCTTGAGATAGAAAAGCAACCTCATTTTTTCTTTTTCCATTGTCGTTATATTGTTTGCAAAATTACATCTCCAAGAGGAACTTATGATTGTGCAATACATTGATAATGAAAGAGAAAACACCGCTTTAGTTACCGCTTCTTTCCGCTCTTTTCCTTTCATCGTTTCTCGAACGATTTGGTAACTGAACTCTTGCCTTTTCGCTCCTTTTTTCGCCTATTCCCTTTGATGTAATCCCATGAAGAAAAGAGTAATACACTCTCTACTCCAGCGAGATACAGACATTTTCTCCTTTTCTTGCTTTCTACTCCCATACTTCCGCATAGAACGCAGCCAGCTCAGGCACCTTGATGAAGGTGCGGTAACGTTCTTTTTGGATAATCTCATTGGTGATGGAGAACTCGTAGTCAGTTGATTTCTTGGCAAAGACGGCTGCCCAAGCATCAAAACTGTTGATACCCTGCTTCTCTAAAGCCTGCGGACGCAGATACTTGAACAGAAGATACAGTTCCGTCAGACTATTGGAGATGGTCGTTCCAGAAAGAAAAGTCGCTCCCAAGTCCTTGCCAGACCTCTCCTGTATGGTACGAATGGCAAAGAGCATGTTTAAGGCACGCTGTGAGCCATCAGGATTGCCCAAGCCTGACACACGGTCATGGCGGGTGTTGAACATCAGGTTTTTGAATTGGTGCGATTCATCTACAAAGAGGTGATCGATACCCATCATCTTGAAGTCCACGGCATCGTCTTTTCTTTCGGCGATGCTGTCCTGTATGTTCTGTAACTTGGCTTCAAGTGTCTGCTTGCGCTTTTCTAAGCCTTTGAGCATACCACGGGAAATCTCCGCTCCTTGCATACGCAGGACTTCAAGGTTTTCTTCCACAGAGTCCTTCTCCTTCTGCAGGATAGCCTCTTGTACTTCCAAGGCTTGCGGTATCATGCCGAACTGCTCGTGCGTGAGGATGATGCAGTCCCAGTCGTTGTTCTTGATGTCGTTGAAAATGCGTTGCCTGTTCTGCTTATTAAAATCGTTCTTGCCGGGATAGAGTACCTTAGCATTGGGATAAGCTTTCCTAAAAGTATCGGCAATGTCGAAGACGTTTGCTTTCAGTCCGATAATCATCGGCTTGTTTGCCAGTCCCAATCGTTTCATCTCGTAGGCAGCTGTACACATGATGAGTGTCTTTCCCGCACCCACCTCGTGGTCACATATACCGCCACCATTGGTTTTAAGCATCCACACGGCATCCTTCTGACTTTTGTAGAGGTCGGCAATACCCAATCGTTTGAGGTCAAGATCGGGAAACGTCTGGTGCGTACCGTCAAAGTTGGGTCGCACAAAACAGTTGAAAAGGCGGTTGTACCTATCGGAGAGCTGCTGTTTGAAGGTATCGGGTGTGCGTCCGAGCCAATCGACAAAGCCCTGTCTGATTTCCTCAATCTTGGCGTTCGCCATCTGTATGGCATGTCCGTCCCTTACTTTGATGGTCTTGGTCTCTCCCGTAACCTTATCCGTAACTTCCTTGCTCTTGTTGATGTCGGGAATGGTATTGTGCAGGGCATGCTTCAGGAGATTGATGCCGTCATAGCTCCGGAACTCACCCTGTACGGCATACTTGTGCCAGATATTGGCATTCTTTCGGTCGCAGACAATGCTGTACTTGTCCATGTTGGAATGGTAGGATACATTAATGTCTGTCTCGAAGAACTCTGAAGCGAACCTGCCATAGACTTTGGCAGGTATCCAGCGTTCACCAAGGTTGAAGTCTAAATCGGCAAAGGGAATGGGTGTAGGTGTGGCTGCACGCAGGGCAGCAAGGCTCTGCTTTGCTTCTTCGTGTTCGGGATGGTCCAAGAGCCATGACTCGATGCGCTCCGCCTTTTCTATTACATTGCCCGAAATGAACTTGTCCGCCACTTCGTAGGCATTCTCTTCGGGATTGAAATAGATGCGACCTTCCAAGGAAGAAATAATGTCGTTTTCCTCCATATCAGGTAAAAGCGAACTCATGTAGTCAAGTTCCACCGTGCCGTACTTGTTGAGCGATGCCCCCAGTGCCTCCATCGGGTCTGCGGCAACGGTCAGTTCCGTGGTGGAAAATGCCGTTGGATGGTCAAAGATGTCCGCCTTGACGTACCTGCCGTTCTCAGAGCGTTCCAAGAAGAGCATTTCCACGCCTGTAGCATCCATCTTGATAATGTCAGTGTTAGCCTTCTGGTTAAAGTAGCCCCAGCGTGCAACATAGTCATCATATAGGTGGTTGAGCCTGCTACGATCTTCCCTATCTTCTGCATGGTTCTCTGCCTCGTAGTCATAGAGACGATGGTAGCACTCCCGTATCTCGATATAGCTTTTTAGTCGGGAAAGCTGGGCATACGGCAAGTCCATCGGATTAAAGGTTGGATGTCGCTTTAAGTCAGAAAGAAACCCCACCTGACCTTTCTGCACGACAATGGAGCCGTCTCTTAGGTGTGAGTCCGGCGAAGAGAGAAAAGGGCGCGGGGAAGCATCAAACTCCTTTCTGACTTCTGCTATCGGTTTTGGCTTGCGCTCCTCGGCTTCGTTCATGAAGTCGAAAAGTGATGGTTCACGTGAAGAGGAAGAAGCTGCTTTCCTGCTACTACGGGTACACCGTTGAGGAGACGTTACCGCCTTTTGTATCTTGGACTCCGATGGTTTCTGGGGAGCAATTTGAGTTATAGGACGGCGCACCTGTGAAGTTCCTGAATTATCCTTGATTTCATGGTTCACATGGGTAACTTCTCTTGTCCAAAGACTGTATTCCTCCGGGGCAAATAGTGACAGTTGCTCCGGTTGTCCGATATCTTCCATGTTATGGTCCACCACCGGATGATGATCGTCGTCAAAGAATATCGTCTGTCCGTTCATTTCTCTTGGGGCTTCAATATCCGTACGGATTTCCTGCGGTTCCTGCTCGTATTGATGATGAAGCGTCAGGGCGGGTACGCCTTCGGGTGCAGGTTCAACGTTTATGGATGGTTGCTCTGACACAGATTGCTGTGGTACAGACTCCGATGATGGTGGTTGCAATGGAGTAGTCTCTCCATTGGAAACGGTATTTTCTGTTGCCTGTGCCTTGGTAATGGTAAAATCGTCCGGTTCTATGACTTGCCAGACATTAATTTCTGTTTCAGTTTCCAACTCTTCCTTGGATATCTTGATTCCAGAAGTACCGTTCACAGTCTTCTTAACCGTGTCTTCTGTATTTGTTACCGCTTCTTCCTTGATTTCCTCTGCCACCACTTCTTCTTTGGTATATTGTTCCCTGACGATTTCTTCCAACTCGGCTATCTCGTGCAATTTCTTAGGAGAGAAATACAGGTCGCGTTCAATCCCCAGTCCTCTTACCTTCACGCCTTCCATCTCATCAAGGGACATATTGCCAAGCTCCCAGCCGTAACCCATTGTCACGGCACCGAAGCCAATGCGGCTCTTAGGGTCATATTCCAGAAGGTAGGCTGTGTATGCTCCCATAGGGAAGAAATAGCGCGCATAGGCTATCTTATCGCCAATGAGTTCCTTTTCCGTGCTGTAAAGTTTTGGCAACTGTTTCCTGATACTGTCGGGCATGAGGTTATGGGCATCAGTATCGTCTTCCTCCTTTATTTCCAGCATTTGCGGTTTTCCTTCCGCCTGCACGGTAACTCCTAATTTTTGCAGCATTTCATTAACCCTCACCTGCCATTCTTCCTTGGTCATCGGTATGCCAGTTTCATAGAGCTTGCGGTCGATACGTTGTTCCATTTCAAGAGAGAGTTGTGTTCGGAGACTTTCTGCCATTTCCTCAATCCCTCCCGTGAACCGATACTCCCATGCAGGTCTTCCATAAGGGTCTGTACCCATTATGCGCTCTGTGGCAACGGTGCGATGAGAAATGTCCTTCCATTCTCCTACAAAAAGAGAGTTGTGCTTGAAGACGACAGAAGAGCCTTCTTCCTTGGGAACGGAAACGGTTTCTACGAACTGCTGCTCAATGCCCTCGCTGATTTCTTTACCTGTCTGCTTCTGTAGGACGATGAGGTCACTGCCTACATCCGTTCCTGCATTGTCTGAAAACATACCCGATGGCAGTCGGAGAGCGGAGATAAGGCGGCTGTTCTGCATGAGGTAACGGCGTATGGCTTCATTGCGGGGACTGTCCAAAACACCCTGTGAAGTGATGAATGCCAGTAAGCCACCTTCCTTGATGCAGTCCAGACCTTTCACGAAGAAGTAATTGTGGATGGCACGTGTGGACTCGCGCTTTAGTGTATCCTTACCTCTAGTGTACTCTCGGTCATAGACCATGAAATCACCGAAAGGAATGTTACTTGTAATAAGGTCGTACTTATCCTTGTCTTCTATCTCTCCAATGGCTTCAAAAGGCTCGTTTCTAACGAACACGTTGCCTTTACCATGAGGGTGCAGGGCTTGTGAGATGCGGGCAGTAAGCAGGTCTTTTTCCATTGCATCTACAACTCCCGCTTGCCTTGCAAAGGTCTCAGCAAATACTCCCATGCCAGCCGAAGGATCCAAACATCGGCGTATGGGTACATTTACAGAAGTGAGAGCATCGGCAATGGCGGTAACGATACGGGTATCAGTATAGAAGGAGGTCAGTACGCTTGCCTTGATGCTCTCCCAATACCGCTTGGCGGTGTTGGCATCTACGGCTTCTCGATAAATCATCTGCTTGAGCTGTTGGGTTGGTTCAAAGAGATTCTGCTCCGACTTGCTCCAATAGCGTATGTCATCGGGATTGTCTGTGCGGTTGAGCACACATTTCAAGCCACCGAAGCCCTGATAGTTCCGCAAGATAATTTTCTCAGTTTCGGTAGCTTCACGACGTTCTTTCTCTAGGCGCAAGACTACACGGATGGCTTCCGTGTTGGCTTGCAGGACTTCTTTCTTATTATATGCCATAAGGTATAACTTTTTCTATTATGGGAATAACTACTCTGATACCAAAGCTTGACCGTAATGTCAGACTTTAGTATCAGAAATGAAGTAATATGCTATTTCCGTTTCTTGTTCTGCTCAAATTCAAAGGTAGTGGTATAATCATCCTTCAAAACCAGTCGGGCGTTGAATTTCTTTCCTGCCTTGCTGGTCAGTCCTTTAAGGATAGGCGTACGTCCGGAGCTTATCAAGTCACGGATGTTATCTTCAGAGAGATGTATGCCGCAGACTTCACGAAACACGTGGAAACCACAGGTTTCATGTCTGCACTTGGCTACCTTGGCATAGATGCCGACACTCTGTTGTCCGCACTTTGGGCAGCGGTAGACTGGATAGGACTTCTGCTCTGAAGAAAGCGAGAGGAGTTCCTCGCAAATAGTCTCCACGTATGAATTAATGCCCTGTGCGAACCTTTCAGATGGCATCTTTCCAGCTTCAATAGCGGCAAGGGCAAGTTCCCAACTGCCTGTCATCTCCGCATTGGCGATTCTCTTGTCCTTGACAATCTCATAGACTGCCAGGCCTATCTCTGTAGGTATGATGGATTTCTTGTCCCTGCAGATATAGTCACGGAGGATAAGTGTCTCAATGATGTTGGCACGGGTGGCAGGTGTTCCGATACCACACTCAGCCATTGCCTTGCGCTTATCGTCTTCCTTCACTTCCTTGCCAGCATTCTCCATAGCAGAAAGCAGTGTCGCTTCTGTGTAGAGAGGTTTAGGTTTGGTCTTATGCTCGGTTATTTCAGCAGAAACAAGTGGCAAAACCTCTCCCTCCATTAGGCTAGGCAATGAAGACAAAATCTGTTCTTTACCATCTTCTTCCTTCTCAGTTTCCACTTCTTTACTTTTCTGTACGGCTTTCCAACCCAAGGAAATCTGCCTACACGCCTTCCAAGTAAAGGTGTTGGTGCCGTCAGTAAACCGCACCTGCATACGCTCTTCCCCTGAATCGGGGGAAAAGGCTTCTATGAAGCGATTAACTACCATTTGATAGATGGTTCTTTCATCTGCCGACATTCCTAAGGGTGTTTCACCTGTCGGAATAATGGCGTGGTGGTCGGTAACTTTGGCATTGTCCACCGAGTGGCGGTTAAGTGGATTTGAAAGTGTTTTGCCTATCTTGCGCAGCAGGGCGGGGACTTCCTCGAAGACATCCTCGCTGATGTATCGACTGCCAGTACGGGGATAGGTCGTGATTTTTTTCTCATAGAGACTTTGGGCTATCGAGAGGGTTTTGTCCGCTGAAAAGCCGTGACGTCTGTTGGCATCTTTCTGCAAGGCAGTAAGGTCGTACAAGAGTGGTGGCGCGGTATGCCCCACCTGTCTTGTGACCGACTCTACTTTAAGCCGGCTCTGACTGCGAAGCAGGGCGAGGGCAGTCTGTGCCGATGCTTCATTTTCATAGTCTTTACAGCCAACGGCTTTTATCGACAAGCCCTCTTTTTCTGTAAGAACGGATAATTTCCAGTAGGGTATGGAAGAAAAATCACGGTTCTCTATGTACCGACGGCAGACCATAGACAATGTCGGGGTCTGTACCCGTCCCAAGGAATAGCCTCCCCTGCGGGCGATAGACAATGCACGGCTTGCATTGATACCCACCAGCCAGTCGGCTTCGCTTCTTGCTTTGGCGGAATAATAGAGATTGTCGTAACTACTTCCCGGTTTGAGGTTGGAAAGTCCCTCACGGATGGCTTTATCGGTGAGGGAGGAAATCCACAAGCGGTCGAAAGGCTTATGGCAATTGAGATAGGAATAGATGTATCTGAAGATGAGTTCACCTTCACGTCCTGCATCGGTAGCAACGATGATGCGGTCTGCTTTGTCAAAGCTGGAGCGTATCACCTTGAGCTGTTTTAGTGCTGCTGGGTCTGATACAAATTCCTTGTTCCTGCGCACTTGGCGGACAATAAGTTGGAAAGGATTGGGACGGATGGGCAGGTCTTCGGCTTTGTAGGCAGAAAAGCCGTAGGCTTCAGGCATGGCAAGGGTAATAAGGTGTCCCATTGCCCATGTAACGAGATACCCACTTCCTTCTAAATATCCGTCCTTCTTGCTATTTGCCCCAACAATGCGGGCTATATCTCTGGCTACCGAGGGTTTCTCGGCAATAATACAAGTTGTCATAGTCGATAATAGAATTAAGGGTTACATCTTACGTCCACGGGACTTCTTCTGTTTGTTCTCGTCCTGCTTTTGCTTTTGGGCAGCAGTAGGCTGTGTTTGCCCTGTCTTCAATGGCTCTTTCACGTTCTTCGTGGCTTCGTTGGTCTTGCCGTCATTATTGACCGCTACCTGTGTCTTGTGTTCTTCGGCTACGGCAACCACTTTTTCCTTGCCGGTTTCCTGCTTCTTGTCAGGATTCCACTTGTAAAAACGTGGGCGGTTCTGCTCCTTGTCTATACGAACGTAGGCGTTAAAGGAGTTTCCCTCCTTATCGACCATGTTTTTCAAATAGAGTGTGCGACCGCTATCCAATGCTTCACGCTGTTTTTCTGATAACTCCAAGCCGCAAAGCTTATGTGGGACACTTTGCTGCTGTGTCTGTTTGTGTTCCTGTCGTTCTCTTAAACTCTTGCCCTCGCTAAAGATGAACTCAATGCCCTTTCGCTCGGCATTGACCTGCAAGGTGGCGTTGAAAGACTTGCCGCTCTTGGCGGTCATACCCTCCACCTTCACGGCTTTGCCTTCCACAAGGTCTTTATACTGAGCGTCAGAAAGGGTAACACCCTTGATTTCCTTGGGGATGTTCACACGGTCGGCACGTAAGGCAACAATTTCGTTGGTCTGTGGATCGATGGAGACATAGGCAGAAAAAGCATTGCCGTTCTTTGGCGTTACTTCGATTGTCTTGTCAAGGTTGCCCGTAGTGAGTAGTTGTTCTTTCTCTTCGGGCGAGAACTTGTAGCCCATATAGGGGAAGTCGAGCTGTGGCTCCTTGCGTAAAGGGTGGATAGCCAAGCCGACATTTCCGCTATCGTCCGTACGAAAAGCAAGACGTGCTTCGGTGTAGATCGTTGTATCACCAATAGGTACGGCAATAGTAACAAGGTTACTCTTCTGCCAAGAAAGCATCTTTTCTAACTCTCCACTTTGTTTCAGTCGTTCACGGGTAAGACCGAGGTTGTCGAGTTGCTTCCAATCAATCTTTGATTCATCAATGACTGTGGCGTTCTTCTTTTTCGGCAGATAATCGTCAAAGGATACTCCAATCTCTGTCAGTTGCTGTTTGCTTTCTGGCTTTTCGCGGCTTTGCAACATGGTGCGAAGATTGTCCACACCTTGTTCTACATTGTTTGCCAAAACTTTGTACAGTCCGAAACGAGATGGCTCGTTGAACTGACGGAGAAAATTGCTCATGAAGTTTTTTAGAAGTCCGTCCTTGTTGTTAAACTTCAAGAACGCTGCCTGATTCGCAGCGATTGCTTCGGTGGTTTTAAGGTTACCCTTGTCGTCAATACCAGAAATTACGGAGAGTTTTCCCGCTTCTTGCTCATTCTTCACTTCAGTGCGGTCTTCCAAGACCAGCACGTAATTGTCATTGCTGTTTGATTCCATTGCTTAATAATTTTAATGATGAATACTGTTATCAAGCAGCTAAGTTATAAGTATATAAAGGTATAGGAAAGTTTTCTGGAAAAACAGGAAATATCGGGATTTTACGTGAAATTGAGTTTTATATTTGTAGATATTCTTGTAAAACATGTTATTATCAACAAAATGATACTATTTTGTATAAATAATTTTGTCCTCTCGAAAAAAAATATACCTTTACACTTTAATTCTTCAATTCCTTATCCTGGCAATAAGATTTTTGATGTTTATTCTAACTTTTAAATAGTAATATAATGATACATTTAGATAGTTTGTTCTCAACAAAGCTGTTATTTATAACTATACTGCAGATGTCGACATTCCAGGCTCTTCTCGCACAAGATTTCAATAATGTTGAGGGAACTGTTATAGATAACTCTGGCGCCCCCATCGAGTTCGCCAATATTACGCTATTCTCTGCAAAAGACTCCACACTCATCACGGCAACATCCACCCTGGATGACGGAACGTTCTCACTTCAAGTCGTAGATAAGAATGTCCAAAGCACACTCCGTATTTCTTTTATCGGCTATAAAGAGCTTTGGATAAATAATCCCAAAGGAAATATAGGCAAGGTTGTATTGACCCCTATAGACCTCCAATTGAATGAAGTCGTTGTAAAGGGGACGCGGCCAATGGTTAAACTTAAAAATGATGGCATACAGGTAGACGTTTCTGGCACCTATCTCTCCCATGCAGGGACAGCTCTTGATTTGATTGGCAAGATGCCGCTCGTTACCAGATTTGGCACAGGCATAGAAGTACAGGGGAAAGGCACTCCACTCATCTATATCAATAATCGACTGGTACATGACCAGTCAGAACTTACTCAGTTGTCTTCCTCGGAAGTGAAGCATGTGGAAGTAATCACATCTCCTGGTGCACAATACACCTCAATCGCCAATGCAGTAATCCGAATCATAACGGTAGCACCTATCGGTGAAGGCTTTTCTTTCAACGATCGAACGACACTTGGATTCAAACATTACGCTTATCTCTTTGAACAAACAAATCTCAATTACCGACGCAACGGCTTTGACCTTTTCGGGACACTAAACTATGAGAACTATCGTGAGCGTCTATTCTATGAAAACAGCATTAAACAATACTTGCCAGCAACAACTATCGAACAACACAATACGGGTAAAGAATTCTCCAAATATCCTGTCTACGCAGGAAAGATTGGACTCAACTATAACCATAAGACGCAGAGTTTCGGCATGTTTTACGATTTCAAGTTCAAACCTTCCATGTCATCTGGTCCATCAGAGAACTCACGTTATAACGACAATTTGTTTAAAGAGCGTCTTGACAACACATTCACCGCCAATCGCCATAATCGCCAACATTTGCTGAGTGCCTATTATTTAGGAACCGTGGGCAAATGGCAATTGTCCGTAAACATCGATGCTTTGTGGCAAATTAACGACCGTAATACAGACGAACAGGAATTGTCATCACTTTATCCAGCGCGCAGCTTTACGACAGCAAGCAATGTCTGCAATCGCTTAATTGCTGGCAACGCAACAGCTTCTTATCCAGTATGGAAAGGTGACCTGCGCTTTGGCACAGAGTTCAGCAACATACACCGTACTGATCTATACGTAGGTAGCACAAGCTATATTACCAGCAATGACAACCAAGTTGAAGAAATTACAACTGCTATGTTTGTCGAAAGTAACCAGACTTTTGGTAGTGTATCAGCCAACATAGGCTTGCGGTGGGAATCCACTGGCGCTAAGTTCTACCAGTTTGACGTATACTCGCCAGATCAAAGCCGTACGTATCACAACATTGCTCCTACGGTATCGCTCTCGTTTCCTGTTAGAAAGGTAAAGATGAGCCTATCTTACACGCGCAAAACTTCACGCCCAGCCTTTGAACAACTAAGTTCCGCTGTGAAATATATCGATCGTTACACCTACGAGTCGGGCAATCCCAATCTACGCCCTATTTATCGTGACTATCTCTCGCTCTCATCTTCTTGGAAGGAACTTTTTGTAGAACTGGAATACACCTCCACCAATAATTACTTTATGTGGCAGACAATTTCCTATCCTGGTAACTCCGAGGCTACACTGCTGACCATGCAAAATATGCCACGCTTTCATTCTTTCAGTGCCATTGTCAACTATTCGCCTACATTCTTCGGATGCTGGCATCCTGTTTGGACGGCTGGTATCACATGGCAGGATTTCCAGCTGACACATCATGGTGAACCAATGAAGCTCAACCATCCGTTGGGCATTTTCCGATTTAACAACAGTATTCATCTCCCATGGGATGTGTGGCTGAACGTGGATGTCTCCGTCCGCACCTCAGGCAATGGCGACAATGCCTACATACAAAGCTATTGGATCAATAACCTTGGATTGTACAAGTCTTTCCATAATGACGCATGGAGTATCAAACTACAACTCAATGATCTCTTTGGCACATTACGACAGAATTTTATCACCTACGATGCCCTAACACGTACAATGGTGAACAAATTCTACGATACACGTGATTTCTCCGTCACCTTTCGCTACAACTTCAATGCTGCCCATTCTCGGTATAAGGGGAGTGGTGCTGGTAATATAGAGAAGAATCGGTTTTAAATAGCATCTTATATTTTTTTTAGGACATCAAAAACAGCATCTTAAAATTCTTTCTCAAAAAGTATAGTTTTCTATCGATAATGAGTCACAATATATAGAATTATATGTTTACAATTAATTTATAATTATCAATCATAATGGTTACTGAATTAGTCCATAGTTACTGGTCTAAACCTTATTTTAGACCAGAAGCAGATAAAGGAGGATGGAATAAAAGATTATTTCATTATATGAGTTGTGCGTTTAGCTGTCTAAAATTCAGCGAGTTTCATAAAATTAATCTTGTGACAGATAAGCATGGAAAAGAATTATTTATCGATAAGATTGGCCTTCCTTACAATAAAGTGACAACCTCATTAGATGAGCTGAATACTATATATCCAGAATATCTTTGGGCTATTGGTAAAATATACACATACTCTCTGATAAAAGAACCATTCATACATGTGGATAATGACATTTACATATGGAAACCTTTAAAGAAACAACTATTTGAATCCAAATTAGTAGCACATAATTTGGAGGTTTCCTATCCTCATAACAAACAATTTTTTCAAGATATTCTAAAAAAATTTCACTATGTTCCAGATCTTCTTAAAGAAGCATTTGTTAAAACAGACAGCATTATTGAGATTAATGCAGGGATTCTTGGAGGAACTGATATAAGTTTTTTTCAGGAATATTGTAAATTGGCATTTGATTTTGTGGATAAAAACATTGATGTTATTCGAACATTAGAACGTCCTGGTATGTTTAATGTTATTTACGAGCAATTTCTATTTTATGCATTGGCTCAGTCCAAAAATATAAAAATTGAGTACTTGATAGATGAAGATGTAGACGAACATTTTCTTGGTTTGACAGATTTTTGGGAAACTCCCCATAGACAGCAATACATTCATGCTGTTGGTGCTTATAAGACATGGTATATTATTGGAGAACAAATGGCACATCGATTGTACATAGAATATCCTGACTACTTTCAACGAATATTAGATTTATATAAAAAAGGTGAACTATGAATTATCCTTTATATTTAGCAAGTGATGCCAAATATTTTCTTAATAAATGGCAGTCCGAAATTGGTCGTATAAGAGAAACAGAAGTTTGTATTGTACGCCAGAACCTCAAAATGCTATATTCATCATATAATGTGATGGATATTTCCATTATCCCCTCGCCTCTACTTGAATTAAGATCATATCTAGTAGGAGATAAAATTACACCTCATGTAATACTTCCCAAATATATTGCTACTGGAAATTTGGAATTTTATTGGGCTGAACTTTCTGGAGTTGATTTATTTCTTACTTCGCTATGTAAATACAATCATCCTATAAGTGGTAATGAAATTCACAGAATAGCATGCGACACAACTGACATGAAGCAAGATAGGTTATACTCTCGCCTGAATGTTGTTATTCGCAAATTTTTAAGTTATCAGTATATCTCATTGAATGTATAATAAGGAGATATATAACTTATGATTCACATAATACTAAATGAATAAGTCGTGTTGTTTCTTTTAGGAACTAATTATTCTAAAAAATAACAAAGAGAAAAAAAGATAAATTCGAAGATTAAGGCCTCACAATAAACTCTCGTTATTCTTTGGAGAATCGTATTTTTTTTGTACTTTTGTAGAGTCTAAGTTAAATTAGGGCATCAAAGAAAATCGAAATTATAAATTTGTAAAATAAGTAATTATGTCACAGCAAGAAAAAAAGATAGCTTTAGCTATGGATGCTCAGAATTTGTTAGATACTGAGATGCACGAAATTAAAGGTGGTTACGATTGCGAAACAGGATGTCGTCAATCGTGTTCCACATCATGTTCAAATAGTAGGTCTAAATAATTTAAACTTATCAAAATGTCACAAGAAGAAATGAAAATAGCATTAGTTTCAGATGCCCGAAATCTACTGGACTCTGAAATGCACGAAATTAAGGGTGGCTACGATTGTGAAACAGGATGCCGTCAATCGTGTTCCACATCATGTTCAAATAGTAGGTCTAAATAAATTAAACATTATCAAAATGTCAAAAGAAGAAATGAAAATGGCATTAGTTTCAGACGCCCAAAACCTCCTTGATTCTGAAATGCACGAAATCAAGGGAGGTTATGAATGTGAAACAGGATGTAAGGTTTCTTGTTCTGTTTCATGCAGTACTTCCAAATCTAGATAAAAAGATGCAACAAATCTTATTATAGGCGTGATGACATAACTCTTCACGCCTATTTAGTAATTAGGCATATGAAGATATTACGGGTCAGTCCTAAAACCCAGTTGCAAGCCCTCTCCTCTCAGGCACATAATTTCATAAGTCTATATAAAAAGAAA